>JBILPX010000290.1:0-4336 GCA_044373565.1 Roseomonas sp. | reverse complement strand
GCTGATCAAGCGGTGATGCGCGGGATAGTGAATGAAGCCCTGATCGCCCCTATTGCCGCGGCGCCTGGCCTGCCGGTTCCTGACCAATCCCGAATATGCCGCGCAGGAAACCAGGCGTGAGCGCTGCCAGTGGATTGATGGTGGTTTGTGGATCGTTCAGCGGCCCGCGCATGCGATAGGCAACGGCGAATAGCCCGCCACCTTCTTCCGGGCTGAATAGCCGGCCAAAAACCGGAATGCGCCCCAATAGCGTGTTCAAAATATAAGCCGGCACAATGGTGCCTTCCGTATCCATTGTGTCATTCCGGCGATCAATACGCCCCTTGGCGGTAACACCGAGGGAGGCTGAAAAGGCACGCGCATCCTGCAATATCAGTGCATCAGGGGTAAGGCTGAAGGGTATGGTAGCGCGGGCAAAATTCAGCCCAGGGCCGCTCAACGCATCAACCAGCCCGTACAGCGTCATGCCCTGTAAAACCTTGCCAAGCCCAGGCGCATTGCGCACTGCGAAATCCTCCAGCACCGCATCTCCGCTCAGCGTGGCGCCGGGGCGGGAGTGATCATAACCAGCGGTCACCGAAAGCTTGCCGCCTTGGATGGTTTTCAGCACATCAAAGGCGCGCAGCAATTCGCCACCATTGTCGCTGGTGATGTTCACCGCGCGGCGCTGGCCATTGGGCGTGATCGTGACAGTGAAGCTACCGCGTTCCGCGAGACGCGCATTCATGCGTGCCTGCTGCATAACACCAAGCCCATTGACCAGTACCTGTGCTTCAAGCGCACTGATTTCGCGCTGATGCGGCAACAGAACCCGTTCAAACCGCGCTACCAATTGTGCCGCCGCGCTTTCTCCCGGATTGGCTTCTGGCACCTCATGCCGTGCGAGGACGGGGGCCAAATCAAGCATCGGCCCAGTCAAGGAAATGATCCATTGGCCTGTGCCGCGTTGCGCCGGCGGGCGCAACAGCCCACTGAAGCGCGAACGCCCGATATTCGCGCTGGTCAGGTCTATGCGTTGCGGGATGTTTTGGCGAAGCTCACTGGCGCGGCCTCGCACCAGCGCATCGGGCGTTTCAATGCGGAAGCTTTCAATCAGCGTCACCTGACCGCCCTGCATCAGCACCATCGCCTCCGCATTGCCGGCGACCCCCGGCGGCTTGCTCCAGGCCAAAGGTTCCACACTTAGGGTAGCCGCGCGCAAATCAGCCCGCACCGAAAGCCGTGCTTGCCCATTGCGGCGGGTTTCATTGCGAAGATCAAGCCGCACCGGCCCTTCCAGCAAAGGCCTGCCATCCAAGCCAAGTGCTGCCAATTGCCTGGCATCGGCGCGGGCGGAGATGATTTCGCGCGCCACAATATCGTTCGGCCCGCCATTGCGGAAATCGGTCTCCTGCTGGATGCGGGCTTCAATATCGCCAAGCACGCCGGTGCCGGTTGCTGTCAGCCCTGAATTGCGCAGCGAAACCTTGACCACGCCCTTTTCCAAATCCCGATCAAAAGCAATGCGCGGGATGCGCAAATCCCGGACCTCAAACTCGGCCTGGATATCAATATCCTCAATGTCCAGCGCCTTGATCAGCGGGAATACAAGCGTGACCGTACCGGCCGTAAGCGTACCTGTCGGGTCATTGATCGGCGGCGGGCGTTTTTCGAAAATCTTCATCCTGGGATGGCGCAGAATTGCCCAGCCATCTGCCACCGGGCCGCGCAGCTTGGCTTCAACGCGCGTGATTTCCGGATCGGTCGCGAAGCTGATCGAAACAGTGGCACCATCCGTCACAATCCCGGTGCCGGATTGCTGGCCGCTGGTCGCTGAAATTTCGATCTTATCGAGCGAAAAACGCGCCTCTCCAGCGGCGCCTTGGAATGGCGGGATGGGTCGCAGCCAGTGAACGGTCACGCCATCCGCCCGCGCTATCCCACTCAGGCCAGTAATTTCCGCAGCACTGCCATCCGCGCCGATCCGCGCTTCAAGCCGCCAGGCACCTTCGCGCAGCATGCCGGCGGTCAGGTTTTCAGCCAGCCATTCACGAGGCTTTGGCGCAATGCTGGGCGGCCAGTAATGCTGCAGATCGGCGATGTCCAAACCGCTCATTCTGACATCAGTCGCTGCCTGCCAGGCGCCATCCTTCAGGCGAGCCTCTCCCGTCGCGCGAACCACTGGCGGAGGGCTGGCGCCTGGGCGCCGCGAGGGCTGGGGCGAAAAGACCAAGCGTTCCACGCGCACCACATCTTCGGCCAGGGTCGCATCAAGCGCGATCGCCGCGAAGGGCAGATCCCCGCCATTATTCGGAACATGCAGCACGCCAGCGCCGGTACGTATCCGCGCCATCAGCACATCCGGCTGCGGCGCGCCGGTAAAGCGCGCGATGAGGCCGATTTCCGCTTCTGCATCCAGCGCAGCCAGAGGCGCCAATTCAGGGCTGACCTTGGCAAGCGCCGCAGGACGGATGCCATGCGCAGTGAAGGAAACCTCTCCGCGCCAGAGCGCACGTTCAAGCCTGCCGGCGATTTCGAAGGGAATGCGCTGATCGGCCAATTCCAGCAGCGCCTGCCCGGCCACATCAAGCCCACCCGCGGCGCGGCGTTGCAGACTAAGCTCGGCAAGGTTTGCGCGTAGCACACGGCCAGAACCTTCATCGGCAAGCGCAAGCCTGGTATCGAGCAAAGCGATGCGCCTGATCGCAGAAAGCGCTGTTTCCTCATTGGGGGGCTCAAGCCAGGCGGTGATGATCTCTGCCAGGGCATGAAGCGCGGTGTCCGGCGCTTCCGTGGCATCGGCCTTGGCGGCGACGGCCAGCCCCAGCGAAAGCCCGCCCGCCTTATCACGATTGGCGAGCAGGCTGAGCCCGCGCAATTCCAGCGCGCGCAAGCCGATATGCCCGCGCAGCAAGCCGCCCAGTGAAAGGGAAGCATCCACCTGCGGCAAAACGGCAATCAGCCCATCATCCTTGTCAGCCAGCCTGATTTCGGAAAAGCGCACCGCAATGGGTGAACGATGCCCTTCCCGCCAGCCCGCCCAGGAAATCGCCGCCTCGGCTATGTTTGCCTTCTGGCCAGCTAGCGCCTGATTGGCGGCGTCCTCCGCCTGGTGGGCCAGCCAAGGCAGGCTGATCGGGCCCTGTTCCAGCCGCCAGACGATCCCACCAAGCGCAAGACCGACCAGCAGCGACAGGGTCAGGCAGGCCCTCGCCAGCAGTTTCAACCCTCGCCCCGCTTGACCTGCGACCCGTCTCACTCTTTCCCTAGACCCCAATGACCATTGCTCCAGCAGCTTTTGCCCTGCCACGCGGATTCGACAAGGCCGCCGCCACCCTCGCCCAGGCGCATTTCGCCGATAAGGGGGAAGCGGAACGTCGCTTTGCCGAAAGCGCGGAAGGGGCAGCGATACTGGAAGCGCTTGGTGGTCATAGCCCCTATCTAGCCGATTTAGCGGTGCGGGAGGGAGCCACCCTGCTTTTCATGGTCGAACGTGGTCCGGATGACGCGTTTGCCCGTGCCATAGACCTGCTGACGCGGCTTGACCCCGCGACACCTCGGCCCGCCTTGGCTACTCTGCTGCGCCAGGCCAAGCGCCAGGGGGCGCTGGTGGCTGCACTCGCCGATATTCGCGGGCTTTGGGGGCTGGACCGCGTGACCGGCGCGCTGTCGGAATTGGCGGAGCTCAGTATTGATACCGCCTGCGCCCATTTGCTGCGCGATGCCGCAGCGCGGGGTGATTTGCGCCATACCGGCGGCAGCCGGACAGATCCCAAAGCGATCGGCCGCCAATCAGGGCTGGTGATCCTTGGCATGGGCAAGCTTGGTGCGCGGGAGCTGAATTACTCATCCGATGTGGATCTGATGGTGCTTTATGATCCGGCAGCCGCGCAGGACCCGGATCGCGCTCAGGCGATTTATGTGCGGATCGCGCGTGATTTGGTGCGGCTGATGGAAGAACGTACCGCCGATGGTTATGTGTTTCGCACGGATTTGCGCCTGCGGCCTGATCCGGCGGCGACGCCGCTTGCCGTCTCCATCCCTGCTGCCATCACCTATTACGAAAGCATGGGCCAGAATTGGGAACGCGCGGCCATGATCAAGGCGCGGCCTGTCGCGGCGGATCGCGCGGCGGGGGACGCTTTTCTGCGCGAAATCCGCCCCTTTGTCTGGCGTCGCTATCTGGATTTCGCAGCGGTTGCCGATATTCATTCCATCAAGCGGCAAATCCACGCCCATAAGGGGGCGAAGGGCGCGCATGATACGGTGCAATTGGCCGGGCATGATGTGAAGCTTGGCCGGGGCGGCATTCGCGAGATTGAATTCACCGCGCAGGTCCTGCAATTGATCTGGGGCG
>JBILPX010000073.1:0-11471 GCA_044373565.1 Roseomonas sp. | reverse complement strand
GCCGTTCCGTCGCCTGGGGGGCGCAGCGCTTTGGCGCGGCTTGCGTGATTTTCGTGCATGAGACGGTCAGCCAAGGCCGGCGCGATGCCATCGCCAAATATGGCGCGGAAATTCGCGTGGTGCCGGGCAATTACGATGATGCGGTGCGTGAAGCGCAGAAGCAGGCGGAGGCGAATGCCTGGTTCGTCGTCTCCGACACCTCATATCCCGGCTACACGGAAGTGCCGCGCGATGTGATGCAGGGCTATCGGCTGATGGCAGATGAAGCCGCGGATCAAATCAGCGAAGCGCCGACGCATGTTTTTATCCAAGGCGGTGTTGGCGGTGTGGCGGCTGCGGTTTCGGTGCAAATGCGCGCGCGTTTTGGCGCCGGCGTGAAGCTGATTGTCGCCGAACCCGACAAGGCCGATTGCCTGCTGGCGAGTGCGGAGGCCGGCGAGCCCGTCACGGTGCCGGGTGATCTTGATACCCTCATGGCCGGTCTTGCCTGTGGCGAGCCATCCTTGCTCGCCTGGCAGGAATTGGAACGCGGCGCCTTCGCCTTCATGTCGGTGTCGGATGACAGCGCCGTTGAGTGCATGAAGTTGCTCGCGCAGCAGACGCCGCCGATTGTCGCGGGCGAAAGCGCGGTAGCTGGCTTGGCAGCTTTGCTGCTTGCAATGCAGGAACCCTACGCGCGCGCAGCACTTGGACTTGGTGCGGGTAGCCGCGTGCTGCTATTTGGCACGGAAGGTGCCACCGATCCGGAAGTTTATGACAGACTGGTGAAGGGCTGACCCGAAGCGTCAGCCCGCAAGCAGCGCATCCAGCTTGCCGGCACGCTCCAGCGCCACAAGATCATCCGAACCGCCGATGGATTTTCCGTTGATGAAAATCTGCGGCACGGTGGTGCGCCCGCCGGAATTCTCAATGGCGCGGCGCCGGGCATCAGACCCATGCGGCGAGTCATATTCCTGATAGGTGACGCCCTTCTTTTCCAGCAGCGCCTTGGCGCGGGAGCAATAGGGGCAGAAATCGGTGGTGTAGATTTCGATCTTGGCCATGGCAGGAAGATTGGCGCTAAGTGCGGCCCGGTCAAGCCGTGCGAAGACGCGGATCAGGCACCCGCGCCGCGGCCAACACCTCCACCCGCGCGGCACCGGCCGCGAGCAAGGCGCGCGCGCAGGCTTCCGCCGTGGCGCCGGAAGTCATGACATCATCCACCAACAAAACGCGCTTGCCGGCCACGCGCGCAGGGCGGGCCACGCTGAAGGCATCCGCCACCAGCGCTGCGCGTTCCGCGGCACCCTTATCGCCGAGCGGCACCGTGGCGCGGGTGCGGCAGAGCAAATCCGGCACCACACGCCGGCCCGAAAGCCGGCCCAGCCGTTGCGCCAGCAGAGCCGCCTGGTCATAGCGCCGCGCGATCAATCGCCGCCAATGCGCTGGGACCGGCGCCAGGATATCCGCCGCCGCCAACATCTCGGCGCCCGCACGCGCCATGAGGCGCGCCAGAGGCACCGCCATTTCGGTACGGTCAGCATGCTTGAAGGGTAGGATCAGGCGCTTCGCACCCTCATCATAACGCAACGCCGCCCGCGCCACCGCGAAGCCCGGCGCGCGGTTGAGGCAGGGTGCGCAAAGCAGTGCGCCATCGGTGCCTCGTTCGGCTTCCCCCTCATGCGCGAAGGGTACGCCGCAGCGCGCACAAAAGGGGGCGGAGATCAGGTTCAGGCCGCTGAAACAGGTAGCGCAAAAACTGCCCTGCCGTTCCACCTGCGCATCGCAGGTCAGGCAATGCGGCGGGAGTAAAACATCCAGAAGCTTCTCCGGCGCCTTACCAAGCGCGCCCCTAAAGCGGCCCAGCAAGGCGCCTGGGGGCATCACTTAATGCCAATGACCGAAGGGGGCATCGCCATCCTTCGCCACTTCATGCACCAGATCAATTTCCCAGGAGAGGTATTCGCGCATCGCCGCTTCCACCCCGTCATTCCGGTCATAGGGGCGGAGATAGAAATCCGCGCAATCCGCATCCGTGGGGTTACGCCGATCCGCTTCCAGCGGCAGCCCCGCCGCGCGCCACGCCTTGGTGCCGCCTTCCACAATATAGACTGGCAGGCCCGTCAGTGCGGCGGCTTCCGGTGCGGCAAGGGCAGCTTGCGCCGGGTCTGGCGCCGCAATGGCAATCAGCCGCGCGCCTGCCAATGCACCGCGCAGCCGATCCAAGCGTGTGCGAATGGCCCATTGCGCACCCGGAATATGCCCATCGCGGAAATCAATGGAGCGCGCGAGATCAATCACCTGCACCCCACCCTTCACGCTTTCGGCGGCAAGTTCTTCCGGCGTCAGGCTGGGCAGTTTCACCGCCACCGCTTCCGGGCTTTCGGGCTGCCACGGCCCGATGGCGAGCGCACCATCCAGCCCATCAGTCAGCACCATCACTTCCCAGCCGCCCAATTGGCGCAACCAGCCGGCGGTCATGCGTGCGCGCGTGCCCGTATCATCCACCAGCACAATGCGCGCATGGCGCACGGCCACCCATTGATCTGTCGCCTGCACCAATTGTCCGCCGGGGGCAGAACGGCTGCCCGGCATATGCCCCGCCGCATATTCGGCCGGGTCGCGCACATCCAGCACATAGGTGCTGCGCGCGCCATCCGCCTGCCACCGCGCCAAATCAGCGCGCGTGCCGAAGATCACGCCATGCTGCTTGGCGAAAGCATCCGCGCGGGCGAAGGCTTCTGCCGCACCTTTCGGCGTGCCTTGCGGGAAGCTTGCGATCTTGCCGCGATCACACGTAAAGCCCGCCAATTCCCAGCCCATAGTGCCATTGCGCAGCGCCACGACCTTGTTCGGAATGCCCGCACTGCGGAGCGATTCAGCGCCCATGATGGACCGCGTGCGCCCCGCACAATTCACCACCACGGTGGTTTCAGGCCGGTTCACGAATTCACCAATGCGATAGACCAATTCCCCGCCCGGCACATCCACCGCACCGGGGATGGACATGCGGTTGAATTCTTCCATCGGGCGGCTATCCAGGATCACCATATCGGTGCCGGCGTCGATCATGGCCTTCAATTCCTCGGGATCAACCGAGGGCGTTTCATAATGATGTTCCACCCATTCACCGAAAGCCTTGGACGGGACATTCACGCCGGAAAACGCGACATAGCCCGCCGCAACCCAAGCCGGCGTGCCGCCTTGCAGCACCGACACATCCGTGCAGCCAATACTTTCCAGATAGGCAGCGAGGCGCGGCGAAAACCCTTCTCCGCCATCCACGCAGACCACGCGCGTGGCAAGGCGCGGCAGAATGGCGCGGGCGCGGAGTTCCGTGCGCGACAACCCACAAGGATTGGCCCAGAAAAGATGCGAACGGCCAAATTCGCCATCTTCCCGCGCATCAAGAATGGCCAATTCCTGCCCATCGCTGATCCAGCACTTGAGGCTGGCCGCGTCAATCATGCGCGCCATGGCGGGATCAGCCCTTGGGGGCCGCGGTGGGCGCCAAGAAATTCATGTTATAGGGCTTCACTTCGCCGGTTTCGGCATCGAAAGCCTTGCGGTCATCCAGCTTTTCCAAAGCCAGGCCATACATGTGCAAATGCCGCGTCGGCACGCTGCCCGTTGTGTGGATGGAATGGATATCTTCCGGCATCAGCGCAATGCCGCGGCCAGGTTCCACCATAATTTCTTCGCGCAGGCGCAATTCGCAGCGCGCGGGGTCTGACCCATCATCCAGGCGGTCATAAACCTTGTTCAACTCCTGCCCATCCACGGCCACCACACAGGCCCAGGTGGTGTGGTCATGCGGCTTGGTTTCATTGCCGGGATTGAGCGCATTCAGATACAGCGCGAAAAGATTGTTCTCATCTTCCTGCAGCATGTAGCGCCGGCTGCCCTTTTCGCCATTTGGCGGCGGCGGAAATTCGGCGGAAGGGAAAAGATGTTCCTGCGCGGCAAGCCCCATCAATTCCGTCTTGATCGCGGCCAGCGAGGGCCGCGTGACACCCTGCGCGCGTTCAATGGCGCGAATGCGGTCAATGGTGGAAGCAATGGCGGCAGCGCGGGCGGCCTTCACATCGGAAGCGTTCATGGTTTTCCTCCTTGGACAATATGCGCTGAAGCCTAACCCGTCTTGCGCGCTTGGGAAACAGGGTGCATCCCAAGGTCCCATGACCGACCAGATGCGCGTCTTTGACCGAGCCCTTGTCGCGCGCCGCCGAGCGCGGGCGGTGGCCAGCGTGGACCAGGTGGCACCGATTCTGGAGGATGCGGCGGATAGGCTGCTCGATCGGCTGGATGACACGACCAGGCGCTTCACCCGTGCGCTTGATTTGGGCGGGCGCGGCTTTGTGGCACCGAAGCTCACGGCGCGGGGAATACCCTTTGTGGTCTCGGCCGATCTGGCGCCGGCTATGGCGGCGCGTGGCGAGGGCTTGGCGGTGGCGGCGGATGAGGAATTCCTGCCCTTCGCGGAGGGCGCTTTTGACCTCGTGGTCGCTTCCCTCTCACTTCATTGGGTGAATGACCTGCCGGGGGCGCTGATCCAGATCAGGCGCGCGCTTGCCCCCGATGGGCTATTCCTCGCAACTCTGCCTGGCCTGCCGAGCTTTGGCGCGCTGCGCACCGCCCTGGCCGAGGCCGAGGCGGAATTGCGCGGCGGCATATCGCCCCGCATCTCCCCCTTCCCGGAATTGCGCGATGGGGCGGCGCTGTTGCAGCGCGCGGGCTTTGCGCTCCCGGTTGCGGATGCCGAGGATATGGCGCTCCGCTACAAATCCGCCTTCGGGATTTTCGCTGATCTCCGCGCGGCTGGGGAGGCGAATGCCGTGCTGGCGCGGGATGGCCGTACCCCGCCGCGCGCGCTGTTCCCCATGGCCGCGGCCCGGCTTGGCGGCGCTGAGGTTGACCTGCCGCTCAGGCTTTTGGTGCTGACGGGCTGGGCACCCTCCCCCAGCCAGCAAAAGCCGGCACGGCCTGGCAGTGCGACAGCGCGGCTTGCGGATGCCTTGGGTGCGGCGGAAATCAGCGCCGGGGAGAAAGCCGGCAAGCCACAGTGAAGCCTTGCATCCTGCCGCACTGCGGCGCATTTTGCGCTCGCAACATTCACGAGCCTTGAGACCCCATGGAGCAGCAAGGCGGCGAATCTCGCCGCATCACCATCAACAAGCCTGAGGATTTCGGGGTCATGCGCCGCGCGGGGAAGCTTGCGGCTGAAACGCTCGATATGATCACGGCCCATGTGCGGCCAGGGATTTCGACCGGGGAGATTGATAAGATCTGCCATGATTACATGGTCGAACGCGGCGCGATTCCGGCGACCCTTGGCTATCGGGGCTACACGAAATCTTCCTGCACTTCGGTCAATCACGTGGTCTGCCATGGCATTCCGGGGGACCGCGTGCTGGTGGATGGCGATATCATCAATATTGACGTCACCGTCATCCTGGATGGCTGGCATGGCGATTCCAGCCGCATGTATGTGGCAGGGGAAGCCTCCACCAAGGCAAAGCTGCTGATGGATGTCACCTACGACGCCATGATGAAGGGCATCGCCGCCATTCGCCCCGGTGCGACGTTGGGCGATATCGGGCACGCCATTCAGACGCATGTGGAAAAGCACCGCTTCAGCGTGGTGCGGGATTTTTGTGGCCATGGTATTGGCCGGCACTTTCATGAACCGCCCAACATCCTGCATTTCGGCCGCCCTGGCGAAGGGCCTAAGCTGAAGGCAGGCATGTTCTTCACCGTGGAGCCCATGGTGAATGCCGGCCGGCCCGAGGTAAAAATCCTGGATGATGGCTGGACTGCCGTGACGCGCGACCGATCCCTTTCCGCCCAATTCGAACATATGGTGGCGGTGACGGATAACGGGGTGGAGATTTTCACCCTTTCGCCCAAGGGCATGCATAAGCCGCCCTATGGCGGATGAGTCTGGCACCGTTGCTGGCCGCGCCTTGGCTGGTGCAGGTTCATGTGGCGGCGGCGCTGACTGCTATTGTTCTCGGCCTTGTGCAATTCATTGGCCGTAAGGGCACCGCTGCCCATCGGCTGCTTGGCTGGTGCTGGGTCGTGCTCCTGGCGGTTGTGGCGCTTTCTTCCTTCAGCATCACTGGGGTTGCCGGACCAGGGCGCTTCAGTTGGATTCATGGAATTTCGGCGATCACTATCTGCCTCTTGGCGGCCGCAGTAGTATCTGCGCGGCGGGGCCGGATAAGGCAGCATCGAAATTTTATGATCGGGCTCTATCTGGGCGCCCTGTTGGTGACCGGTGCCTTTACCTTGCTACCCGGCCGGATCATGGGTCGCGTTGTTTTTGGCTGGTAAATTTCTACCATAGGTTTTATTGATCCATCTGATTTCGTGCGCCCTTCTAGGCGCCAACGGGTTGGAAAATGGCTATCCGCAAAACCAAGGGCCTTGCTGAGGCCAGCGCCCTGCCGGGGCTGGAGCTTGTCACCGATGAGGCCGAGGCCCCGCCCGGCCATTTGGGGCATCGCGCGCGCATGCGCGAAAAGCTGCTGCGCGCCGGGCCCGATGCGCTGTTGGATCACGAATTGCTGGAAATGGTGTTGTTCCTGGCCCTACCCCGGCGCGACACCAAGCCCATCGCCCGCGCCTTGCTGGGGCGCTTTGGGTCCTTCGCGGGCGCCATCAGCGCCCCGGTGCAGGAACTTGGCGAGATCGAGGGCCTGGCGGAGGCCGGCATTGCCGCGCTGCGTTGCGTTCAGGCTGCCGCACTTAGGCTGGCGCGCGAAGAGGTGCGCGACAGCCCCGTTTTGAACAATTGGGAAAAGCTGCTCGCGTATTTGAATGCGGTACTTGCGCGGGAGAGGATCGAGCAATTCCGCATCCTATTCCTGGATGCCAAGAACCGGCTGATCGCGGATGAGGCTCAGGCCAAGGGCACGGTCAATCATACGCCAGTCTATCCGCGCGAAGTGGTGCGCCGCGCCTTGGAATTGCAGGCGACCGCGCTGATCCTGGTGCATAACCATCCGTCAGGCGACCCCTCACCGTCTCGTGCCGATGTGGAAATGACGCGAGAGGTCGGCCAGGCCGCGACCACGCTTGGCATTGTGCTGCATGATCACCTGATCATCGGCAATGGCCGGCATTATTCCTTCCGGCGAGAAGGGCATCTTTGATTCTGCCTCGGCCATGGGCACCCATGGCAAGGCGCGCGAAGCCTGATAGGGTTGCTTGCATGAGCATGACCTATCGGGTTGAGGCCTATAACCTCTCCCACGCTTCCGAAAATCGCATTCATGATGATGCGACAGCGCAGCGCTTTGGCTTTACCGGCGGGCTGGTGCCAGGGGTGGAGGTTTTCGCTTATTGCTGCCATCCGCCAGTAGAAAAATGGGGCCGCGTTTTTCTGAGCCGGGGGGAGGTTTCGGCGGGCTTCCAAAAGCCGGTCTACGATGGCCGCATCGCGACCGTCACCGCAGTGCCAGAAGCGGATGGGCTTGCGCTGGCAGTAGAAAGCGAAGGTATCGCCTGCGCGACAGGTTTTGCGCGGCTGCCGGCTTCGGCTGCCGCGGCAATTTCCCTTGCCGATTGGCCCACCGCCTCACCGCGCGAAACACGGCCCAAAGCCAGCGATGAAAGCCTGGCGCCTGGGCTTTGGCTTGGGACTCGCGGGTTGGAACTGACGCCTCAGGTCTTGGCTGATTATGTGCGGGATGTGCGTGAAGCCGCACCACTTTATGCTGAGCAGGGCATTGCCCATCCTGGCTTGGTGCTGCGCATGTGCAATTGGCTGCTGACGCAAAATGTCGTGCTGGGACCGTGGATTCATATTGGCAGCAAGCTCCGCTTTCACAGCGAAGCGCGGTTAGGTGAAACCCTGACTGCACGCGGGCGCATCATCGCCAATATTGACCGCAAGGGGCATCGGATTGTGACGATTGAAGCGCTGGTGTTGGCGGATGGCGCGCGGCCCGTGGCGCAGGTGACGCACGACGCCATTTGGCGCCCGCGTCAGGTGGCGGAGGCCGGCGGTTAAACCTGGGTGCGAGGGGTTTTCCTGAAGATCACGGCTGCACCGTGCGCCGCAACCTCTCCACCGCAAACCCTTCCCGCCGCGCAATCGCCACTGCCGCCGCGTAATCCGCTTCCGCCATCACCGGCGTGCGCGACAGCACCCAAAGGTAATCGCGCTGCGGTGCGCCCACCACGGCCCAGCGATAGTCAGGATCAAGCCCAATCACCCAGTAATCGCCAAAGAAGGGCCAGAAGAAGCTTACGCGCAGCCGGTCATTCCCTGGGCTGGCACTGCGGGCAATGGCGGTGGCGTTGCGCATCGCCCCATCCGCGGCAGCATTGCGGCAGCGATTGAGCACATCCACGGCCCCATCGGGGCGGAGCGTATATTGCGCGGTTACCGCTTCACAGCGCACGCGGCTGCTGTCCTGAAAACTGGTCGGGAAGCGCGCGGCTTCATGCCAAAGCCCGGCATAGCGAGCCAGATCAACCTGCCCCACGGTGGCGGGCGTATTCGGCCCAGGTTGGGTTGCACAGGCGCCAAGCGCCAACAACGCAACAAGCAGAAGATGGCGCATCTTATTCCCCCGGAATGCTGCCCTTGGGCAGCGTCAAAATATGATCATAGATCGCCCCGGCGGTGGTGATCCAAATATCACTACGCCGCGCAGCGATATGTGCCAGCGCGCGCCGCAAATGTCGCATCCGATAGGGTTGGCCCACCAAATAAGGATGCAGCGCAATCCCCATCACTTGCGGCTTGTCATCGGCGATCTGCCGGCGCCTTTCCTCAAAATCATCCACGATCATATCGGCGAAATATGCCGCGCCATCCTTGCGCCCAATGATCGAGGGAATGTCATTCACCTCCTGCGGATAGGGAATGGCGAGCAACTTGCCGGCATGGGTTGTCATCCAGATCGGGGCATCATCCGCGCACCAATTGAGCGTATAGCGATAGCCCGCTTCCACCAGCAGATCAGGCGTGGTTTTGCTTTCCGCAATCCAGGGTGAAAGCCAGCCGCGCGGCGCCTTGCCTTCATGTTTGGTGATGGCGGCACTGCTCTCAGTGATCAGCGCGGCTTCCTCGGCTTCCGGCAGGATGGATTGGCGTTCCGAATTGGTCCGCCCATGGCCCGCGAATTCATCGCCTCGCGCGCGATGCGCAGCGACCAATTCGGGCGCGTAATCATACATGGCGCTGTTCAGCAGCACCGTTGCCGGCATCTGCATTTCATCAAACAACTCAAGCAGCCGCCAGGCGCCCACGCGATTCCCGTAATCTCGCCACGCGTAATTCAGTACGTCGGGCTGCGGCCCGCCGGGCGCCAGTTCCGCACCCAAGCCCTCGCCAAAGGCGAAATGTTCAAGATTGAGGCCGAGATAGACCGCAAGCTTCGCCCCGCCCGGCCAGGCATAGGACGCGCGGTCCCGCCAGGGGTGATAGCTGTAGCGTCCATGGCTTGGCAGCATTGCGGTGATCCTTTCGTGACCTTCTTTGGGGTCGCGGGCCGGCTTCGGCAAGGGTTCTGGGCTTGCCTGCCGGACCGCACCGGGCCACGCTTCCGCTTGACCAGGGGAAACTAAGATGAAAATTGGCGCCGCCATGTTCTTCACCGATTATTCCATGACGCCCGGCGAATTGGCCGTGGCATTGGAAGAACGCGGCTTTGACAGTCTTTGGGCGCCGGAACATTCGCATATTCCGCTGGCGCGCACCGCTTCCTACCCGGGCGGCGGCGCCTTGCCGCGCGAATATTATGAGGTGATGGACCCATTCATCACGCTGACCGCCGCCGCAGCCGCCACCAAGAAATTGCTGGTAGGCACAGGAATTTGCCTGGTGGTGCAGCGCGACCCGATCCAGACCGCGAAAGCAGTCGCGACGATTGATCATGTCTCCGGCGGGCGCTTTCTTTTTGGTGTCGGCAATGGCTGGAACCAGGATGAGATTGAAAACCACGGCGCCGTCTTCGCCTCGCGTCACAAGCTGGCGCGCGAACGGATTGAGGCGATGAAGGCGATCTGGACCCAAGCACAGCCAAGCTATGCCGGCGAATTCGTCAATTTCACGCCGATGGAAACCGGGCCGAAGCCGCTGCAAAAGCCGCATCCACCGATCATCGTTGGCGGCGCCTTTCCATGGGGTGCCAAGCGCGCGGTGCGCTATGGCGATGGCTGGATGCCGCATCGTGTGCGCAAGCACTATGCCGATGTTGGTGCGTTGATCCCGCAATTCCGCCAATTGGTCGCCGAAGCCGGGCGCCGCGACGAAGATTTACCCATCACCATCTGGGGCGTGAAGGAAGACCGCGACGCGCTACTGGCGGACCGGGATCTTGGCGTTGCGCGCGTGGTGCTGAGCCTTGCTTCAGCCAAGCGCGATGAAATCTTGCCGGAATTAGACCGCTGGGCGGCGCTGATTCGCGCGATGAACTAAGGCGTTTATTTGATCGCATTTTCCGAGCCGCCAAGTGATTCCACTTGGCTTGAAAATGCTCTAAAGCACCGTCTCGGCTGCCAAGCGCAGCGCTTCCTGCGTCGCACCATTCAGCACCAGCGTATTCAGTTTGCCTTCTCGCGCTACTGCCTGCCAATCGCGCAACCGCGCGCGCACGCGATCAGCAGGGCCGACTAAAGCGATTTCATCCACCAGCGCATCCGGCACCGCAGCAAGCGCTTCCTTACGGTGGCCAGCCAGAAACGCCTTCTGGATCGCCGCTGCTGCATCCGGAAAGCCAAGGCGCTTGCAGTAATCATTGTAGAAATTTTTGCCCACAGCACCCATGCCGCCGATGTACAGCGCCAATTCCGGCTTCACCGCATCACGGCAGGCTTGCAGATCATCGCCGATCCTGATTTTCGTATAGGGCGCGATGTCAAAATCATTCAGACTGCGCGGCGTGGCAGCCTTCGCCATGCCTTCCAGCGTTGGCTTCACCACCAGATCAGCTTTCTCCGGCGACATGAAAATCGGCAAATTGCCATCGGCGATTTCACCCGCCAGCCGCATGCCACCTGGCGTGATGGACGCACAGTAAAAGCGCATCGGCTTGCCATGCAGAATGCTCTTCAGCGGCTTACCGAGCCCCGTGGCATCCGGCCCGTCATAGGGAATGCGATAATGCGTACCCTGATATTCCACGGGCCTTTCGCGCGCGATGATGGCGCGCATGATGTCAATATATTCGCGCGTACGCACCAGCGGGCTGCCATAAGCCTGCCCATGCCAGCCTTCCACCACTTGCGGCCCGGAAGGCCCTACCCCACACAGGAAGCGATCCCCCGATAAGGATTGCAGCGTCATGGCCGTGGAAGCAGCGCAGGCGGGGCTGCGCGCCGGCATTTGCATAATGCCTGTGCCAGCCTTGATTTTTGTTGTTTGCGCCAACACCCAGGTGATCGGCGTCACGGCATCAGATCCGTAGCTTTCGCCGCACCAGACCATGGTGAAGCCAAGCCTTTCGGCTTCCAGCACCAGCGCCATATCAATGGTGCCG
>JBILPX010000338.1:0-3521 GCA_044373565.1 Roseomonas sp. | reverse complement strand
AAAAGCGCGTTGAAAATGCAGGAACGTAGCCAGATCATGTTCGCCTTCCGCCGAGAAACCTTGAAAGCCCGGCCTCGGCACCCAGAAATTTACAGTATTCGCTCAGCAATAAGCCCCAATTCCGCCACTGCCAAAAGGCGCCATCATCGCGCAGCCGGGGCGGCGTAACCGGGTACGAGATCACGCGCAAAGCTGGCATGGTGCGGCGCAATTCGCTGCGCGCGCGCGGCATGTGATAGCCCGCCGTCACCAGGCGGATGGAGGTAATGTCCCTTGTCTTGGCCCAGGCCGCAATTTCCACGGCATTGCCGCGTGTGGAGGCCGCCGCATGGCCAAGCTCTACGCGCCCTGCCAATCGCGCCGGATCAGCACCAGCGCCGCGCGCCAGATCCGCAAGCCGCGCATCGGGATGCACGCCCGAGATGAAAAGCCGCGGCGCCAAGCCTTCAGACAGCAAGCGAAAGCCGGTCTCCACGCGTTCCGCCCCACCGGTCAGCACCACAATCGCATCGGTGGCGCTGTTATCCGCCGAGTCTTCCTGCACGGCGCGCAGGAACCAGCCGAAGCCACCCAGCCACAGCAGCAGCAGTGCCAGTGCCAGCAACCAAAGCCGCCTTGCCTTCATGGCAGGCGCCGCAGCCACAGAAGGATGCTAACTATTGTCGCGCCCCAGGCGATCAGTGCGGCGCTGACGGGTATGGCCGCAAGGCCCGGCAGGGGCAGGTCCTGCCAGCTGATTTCAGGCAGGATGGGTGCGGCAAGCTGCACCAGCGCCCAAAGCAGCGCGATGGCCAGCGCCACCCCAAGCATGCCGCCCAGCAGCGCCAGCCAGGATGTCCGGCGCGCGAAGCGCCGCGCAATGTCGCGATCTGGCGCGCCCAGCATATGCAGCACCATGACGGAATCGCGCCGCGCGGCGATGCCAGCACGCACCGCAATCACCACCACGGAAGCCGCCACCGCCGCCACCAGCAGCACCACCCCAAGCGCCGCCAGGGACAAGGCGCGCGCCAGCGCCGCCAAGCGCGCGACAAATACACCATGCGCTTCCGTCACCGCACCCGGCACCGCTTCCGCCACCTTATCGCCAATCAACACCGGGTCCGCCGCCAGATCGGCCAGGCGCAATTCAATCACGCCGGGCAGAGGCAGCCCCGCGACATCGCCAAGCCAGGGGCGCAGTAATTCCGCCATGCGGGCCGGGTCTACTTCTCGGGCTTCGCGCACCGCGGGCAAGGCACGCAGCGCTTCCAAGGCCGCTTCCATCCGCGCGGGGGAGGGGTTCGGGATTTGCACCGTGATCGCCGCATTGGCGCCTTGCTGCCAGCGCTGCGCGAGTTGGCTCACCGCCGCCTGCCCCGCCACCGCACAGGCGGCGAATAACGCCATGGCGGCGATCAACGCCACCAGCAGCCGATCCGCCAGCGCGCCGCGCAGGCCAATCGGGTCCCCCCTGCCGCCGGCTTCACGGCGCATCAATGATGCGGCCTTCTGACAGGGTGATGACGCGTGCCGGGTGGCGCGCGGGCAAATCCTCAGAATGCGTGGCCACCACAATCGCCGTGCCCAGCCGGTTCATTTCCGCAAACAGCGCAATCAGGCGGCGCGCTTCAAACATATCCAATTCCGAAGTCGGTTCATCGGCGATCAGCAGCGCCGGGCGCGTGATGATGGCGCGTGCGATGGCGATGCGCTGCTGTTCGCCGCCGGAAAGCTCGGCTGGCGCCCGCCCCGCCTTTGCCGCAAGGCTCAGCCAATCCAGGATTTCATTGACATCCTGCCTGACCGCGGCTTCTGCCCGGCCCGCGAGGCGCAGCGGCAACGCCACATTATCCCAGGCGGAAAGATGCGGCAGCAGCCGAAATTCCTGATGCACCACGCCAATCTTACGCCTGAGCGCCGGCAGCGCCGCCCGTTCGGCCTGCCCGATATCGGTCCCCAGCACCGAAACCACGCCGCTTGTTGGCCTGATGGCGGCCTGCATGAGCCTGAGCACCGAGCTTTTCCCCGCCCCGGAAGGCCCGAGCAGCCACGTAAAGCTACCTTCCCCCAGCGCGAAGGAGACATCGCGCAGGGCTGCCTGCCCCGGGTCACCCTGGGGGTTTGGATAGGCCAGCCCGACGCGCCCGAATCTCACCATAAGGCTTGTTTCGCATGGTCGGGCCGTTTCGCTCAATCTTTCGCTTGCCGAGAAGCCGGCAGTGACGGAAAATAGGGTTATGCAGATTGAATGCCCTTCTTGCCGCGCGGGCTTTGAGGTGCCGGAGCGCATGCTGCGCGACCGCACCCGCCCGCTGCGCTGTAGCCAGTGCCGGATGGTATTTCCGATGCCGGCCCTGCCCGCGCCTGAGCCGGAGCCGGAGCCTATGGCATGGCGTGCCCCGGAGCCCCCCCCACTAAGGGCAGTGGAGGAACCACCCCCCGCCCCGGTGATTGAGGAATTGCGGCCAGAGCCTGAGCCAGCAGACGAAACCCTGGCCGAGGCCGCGAATGACGCTTCCGCACGCAGGTTGCGCGCGGCTTGGGCGGCTTCCATTGCGCTGC
Source organism: Roseomonas sp. (assembly GCA_044373565.1). Lineage (GTDB taxonomy): Bacteria > Pseudomonadota > Alphaproteobacteria > Acetobacterales > Acetobacteraceae > Neoroseomonas. The sequence continues at coordinate 977 of JBILPX010000338.1, read as the reverse complement.
TGATCGGCGGCGCGCTTACGGCCATCATCAAGCGCGATGTGGTGATGGAAGCCTGGCCGCCGGCGGCGCGGTTATTTGCAGCATTTGGCTTGAGCTGAACGGCAGAAGGTGAAGGAGAGCGAGATGACCCGTGAGGAATTTGAAGCCGAGCTGAAGCGCGATGGCTATGGGGTGTTTTACGGTGGTTTCCGCGCCCATGAGGAAAACCCCGAACATGGCCATGATTGGGATGCCAGGCTGATGGTGATTGGCGGTGAGATCACCATCACGCGCGATGGCAAGGCCGAGATTTTTTGCCAGGGCGATACCTGCGCCGTGCCGGCGAATTACCCGCATGCTGAGAAGGTTGGGCCGCAGGGTGTGGCGCTGATTGCGGGGCGGAAGGCTGTTTGAGGGGGTAATCCCTGCGCTGGCGGGGCGATAACAGCGGCCGTTCAGCGCAAGGCGAAGTCTTTCATCAGGTGCTTTTCGATTGCACCTGACCGGTTCAGGTGGCGAATAGCGCGTAGATGTCGGCGAGTGTGGTGGTGCCGACAAGGATGATGTCATCACCGGTGCCGCCTGAGAGGTTGTCGGCGCCGGCGCCTCCCATCAGGGTGTCATTGCCGCCGCCGCCCATGAGCGAATCATTGCCCGCATCGCCCATTAGGAAATTCGCCAAAGAATCGCCCAATATGCTGTCATTGCCTGCACCAGCCAGCACATTTTCGATGCCTGAAAGTGAGTCACTACCCATAATGCCTGAGCTTCTGCCCGCCACCAGGTCCACAGTAACGGCATTGCTTGAAGCGGTCAGTAGCGCATAGCTGAGCCAGTCATTACCAGCGCCCCCGAGATAGCTGTCGGCACGATCCATTCCCATGAAAAATGATTCGAATTGAGAAATGATGGTGTCATTGCCGGCCCCGCCGTCAATCGTCTCTCCCAAAGCGCCGACTGAAAAAATGTCATTTCCCTCGCCACCAGCCAATGAGGCG
>JBILPX010000071.1:0-11500 GCA_044373565.1 Roseomonas sp. | reverse complement strand
CGCGCGGCAGGATCAGGCAGAAGCCAAACAAGGGGAAAGCCATGACCAAGGTCATCATTACTTGCGCCGTCACCGGTGCCATCCACACGCCTTCCATGTCGGACTACCTGCCGATCACGCCGAAGGAGATTGCGGAACAATCCATCGCCGCGGCGGAAGCAGGCGCTTCCATCATCCATCTGCATGCGCGCGACCCGCAAAATGGCCAGCCCACGCCGGACCCCAAGGTCTTCATGCAATTCCTGCCGGTGATCAAGCAATCCACCGATGCGGTGATCAATATCACAACGGGCGGCGGGCTTGGCATGACTTTGGATGAAAGGCTTGCCGCGCCATTGCTGGCCAAGCCCGAAATGTGCAGCCTGAATATGGGCTCCATGAATTTCAACATCGCGCCATCGGCCGCGCGCGTGAAGAAGTTCAAGTATGATTGGGAAAAGCCTTATCTGGAAGGCACCACCAATTACATCTTCCGCAATACCTTCCAGGATATCGAACAGGTCGTGGAACGGCTCGGTAAGGAGCATGGTACGCGCTTTGAATTCGAATGTTACGATGTCGGCCATTTGTACAATCTGGCGCATATGCTGGACCGCAAGATTGTCGAAGCGCCGCTGTTCACGCAGACGATTTTCGGCATTCTGGGCGGCATTGGGGCCGAGCCGCGCAACTTGATGTTCATGAAGGAAACGGCGGATCGGCTTTTCGGCAAGGATTATGTTTGGTCCGTGCTGGCGGCGGGGCGTAACCAAATGCCCTTCACCACCATGGCCGGCATGATGGGCGGCAATGTGCGCGTTGGGCTGGAAGATAGCCTTTGGCTCGGCAAGGGCGTGCCGGCGAAATCCAATGCCGAACAGGTCGCGAAAATTCGCCGCATCCTGGAAGAACTCAGCCTGGAAATCGCCACACCGGCGGAAGCACGAGAGATGCTGAAGCTCAAGGGCGGTGATCTGGTCGGGTTCTGAACTACGTCAAAAATAGGGAGGCTGCGCCATGGCTGAGAAATACACCGTCGCCGATCTGGTGGCTGAATTCCTGCCCCAGATCGGTGTTTCGACCGTCTTCGGTATCGTATCCGTGCATAATATTCCGATGCTGGATGCGATCGGCCAGCGCAATCGTCTGCGCTATGTGAAGGCGCGTGGAGAGATGGGTGGCGCGCATATGGCCGATGCCTATGCGCGCGTCACCGGCCATTTGGGCGTGATTTTCACCAGCACGGGCCCGGGCATGGCCAATGCCATTCCGGGTCTGGTGGAAGCGCGTTTTGCGGGAAGCCCTGTGCTGCATATCACCGGGCAGACTGCCACACGCTTCATTGATCGAGATGTTGGCACGGTGCATGACGTGCCTGGCCAAACACAAGCACTCGCTGCCGTTTGTAAGGCAGCCTATCGCGTGCGCAGCGCGGGTGAGGCCTTTGGTGTTCTGGTGCGCGCGGCGGCTGAAGCGCTGTCTGCGCCGCGTGGTCCGGTTTCGGTCGAAATACCGATTGATCTGCAACGGACGCCCATCCCGCGCCCTGCCGGGCTTGATGCGCTGGTGCTGCCCATCACGGCGCCACTGCCGCCCAATCCTGCGGAATTGGATGAAGCCGTCGCCATTCTGTCCAAAGCCAAGCGCCCAATGATTTGGCTTGGCAATGGCGCGAAGCAGGCTGGCGCTGAAGCCGCGCGTTTGATGGCTTTGGGCTTTGGCGTGGTCAATTCCTGGAATGGACGCGGCATTATCCCGGAAGATCACCCGATGAGCCTCGGCGCGCTGCATGGCAATGGATCGCCGCGCGTGCAGGAATTTTACGGCAGCGTAGATGCCATGCTGGTCGTGGGGTCTCGCCTGCGCGGGCATGAAACCATGGACTTCAACATGAAGCTCCCGCAAACGTTGATCCGCGTGGATGGCGATGCTGCGGCCAATGGGCGCGGCTATGCTTCTTCGCTGTTTGTCCATGGCGATGCGGCGCTGACCATGGCGGCACTTGCGGATCGGCTGGCGGGTAAAATGTCGGTTGACCCTGGCTTTGCTGCGGATTTTGCTGCGCTGAAATCCCGTGCGGGCCAGGAATATCGCGAAACCCTTGGGCCCTATCAGGACTTCCCCGATGCGGTGCGCGCCGCGCTGCCGCGTGATGGGGTTTGGGTGCGAGATATCACCATCTCAAACTCCACCTGGGGCAATCGCATCTTCCCGATTTATGATCCGCGCAATGCGGTGCATCCGGTGGGCGCGGCGATTGGGCCGGGCCTGGCGCTTGGCATTGGTGCCGCGCTTGGTGCGGGTGGGCGGAAGACCATCACCATGGTGGGTGATGGCGGCTTCGCGCTCGGCATGAATGAACTTTGGGCCGCCACGCAGGAAAAAGCCGAATTGGTCACGATGGTGATGAATGATCACGGCTATGGCGTGATCCGTCACATCCAGGATGCTCTGGCGGATGGGCGCCTGTTTGGCGATGATATCCTGAACCCGAATCTTGAAGGCCTCGCCGCCCTTGCCGGCATGCCGTATTTCCGCATCAGCAAAGCGGAGGAGGTAACTGAAGTGCTGCAAAAAGCGCTCGCGGTTTCTGGCCCTTCGCTGGTGGAGGTTGATATGAACGCGATTGGGCCTTTCCCGCCCTATGCGCCGTTCAACACCATGGGCAAACACGCCGAACGCGCGGCGCGTTAGATGGTGGTCACAAAGTCGCAGATTATCGCCCATCGCGGCGGCGCCTATCTTTGGCCGGAAAACAGCCTGTTTGCTTTCCGCCAAAGCTTGGCGCTGCCCGTGGAGGTTCTGGAATGCGATGTGCACCCATCCTCCGATGGCGTGCCCATGGTGCATCATGATGCAACGCTGGAACGCATGACGGATCTTGCTGGGCCTTTGGTGGCGCGCAGCGCCGCGGAGTTAGGCAAGGCACGGTTTCGCGGTGCGCCTGGGGAAACCATTCCAACACTCGCCGCGCTTGCGCGCCTTGTTGCGCCAAGCGACAAACTGCTGCGCGTGGAAGTGAAGGGTGACCGCGACTACAAACCCTATCCTGGCTTCCTGCCGCGTGTGCTTGGCGTGTTGGAAGCGGAGGGCATGCTTCAGCGCAGTGTCATCATCGCCTTTCATGGTGGCACGGCCGCGGCGGCAGCGCAGGAAAAACGCCTAGCGGGCGCGATATGGCTGGTGAATAGCCCCATCCTGGCAAGCCTGGGGCCGGATGCCTGCATGGCCGCAGCGCGCGCGCTTGGTGTGACAGGCTGCGAGTGTTCCATGGGCGATGTGACGCCCGCCTTCATTGCCGCGGCGCGCAAGCTGGGCCTTACCACCGGTGTCTGGGCGGCCAATCACCGCGCGGAGATTGAAAAGGCGCTCGATCTTGGCATGGATGCCTTCGCCACCGATGATCCGCCGCTGGCGATTGAACTCCGCAAGGCGCGCGGCTGATGCGCATTGCCGCGCTTGATTTTGTCGGTGTGAATGTCACGCCCAAGACCAATTGGTGCTTTGTGCTGCTGCGCCTCGAAGATGGCCGCACAGGTTTTGGCGAAATCACGCTTTCGGATCATGAAGCGTTATTAGCGGTGGAAGTTACGCGCGTATCAGCAGCGCTGAAGGGGCAGGATGCCAGCGCGCGTAATCGCCTCGCGCGCCTGCTGCCACATGCGCCGGCGGGCTTGGTCGCGCATGCGGTGATTTCGGGGCTGGAACAGGCGCTGTGGGATGTGGCGGGCCAGGAAGCAGGCCGGCCCATTCACGCCATGCTGGGCGGCGCCTTGCGCGATGCTGTACCGCTTTATGCCAATATCAATCGCGGCGCATCGCCGCGCACCCCCGCAGGTTTTGCCGATGCCGCCAGGCGCGCGGTTGCGGCGGGATTTCGCGCCGTGAAACTCGCCCCTTTTGAGCCCATGGTCTGGGAAGATGCCGCAAACCCCGCGCAACGCGCGGCCTATGCGGAAGGTATCGCGCGTATTGCCGCCGTGCGTGATGCGGTGGGCAATGCGATTGATGTCATGGTGGATGCGCATTGGCGCTTTTCACCAGGCGGTGCGGCGGCGCTGATCCGCGATGTCGCGCGCTTTGATTTATTCTGGCTGGAATGCCCGGTATCCGAAGCCAATCACGCGGCCATCACGCGGTTGCGCGGCATGGCGAATGATCGCGGCATGCGCCTGGCGGGGGCGGAGACCCTCGCGGGCCTTGGCGCTTATCGTAGCATCATTGAAGCCGGCTGCTATGATGTGCTGATGCCAGACGTCAAATATGCTGGCGGGCATGAGGAAATTCGGCGGATCGCCGCCCTCGCGCAAACCGCGGGGATTGAGATCGCGCCGCATAACCCAACGGGGCCGATCTGCCACGCGCATTCCGTGCATCTTTGCGCGACGCTCCCCAATTTGCTGCCACTGGAAGTGCAATTCGGCGAAACGGAGCGTTTCTTCACCATGATCAGCGGCCACGATCTGCGCTTTCAGCAAGGCAGCGCCAGCCTGCCGCAAGCGCCGGGGCTAGGCGTGCAATTGGATGAAGCCAGCGCGCAGCTTTCCCCCTGGCAGCCCATGGCGCAACCCTGGCTGGACCCGAGGCTCGGCTGATGCCGCTTTGGGTTGCCGCCACCGTCATCGCCGCGCTGTTTCAAACCTGGCGCACCGCCTTGCAGCAAAAGCTGCGTGGGCAACTTTCCGTCAATGCCGCCGCCGTGGTGCGCTATCTTTACGGCGTACCCGTGGGTTTGCTGCTGGTTGGGCTATATTTGCTGATCATTGGCGGCACGCTTTCCGCGCCGACACCGATGTTCTTCCTCTACGCCGCCCTAGGCGGGCTTGGGCAGATCATCGGCACCAATCTGCTGATCATGTCCTTCGCGCATCGCGGCTTCGCGGTTGGCACGGCTTACGCCAAGACCGAAGCGGTGCAGGCGGCCTTTCTTGCCCTGTTGCTGCTGGGTGAGAATTTCGCGCCACTCGCCTGGGCGGGCATTGCCGTTTCGGTCGGCGGCACACTTTATCTTTCGCTTGCCGGGCGCGTTGGCTCACTTGGCGAAATGCTGCGCGCCACGGTTCAGCCCGCCGCACTTTGCGGCCTGGGGGCAGGTTTTGCCTTCGCGCTTTGTGCGCTCGCTATTCGTGCGGCGACGCAGGAATTGCAGGGGCCGGATGTGGTGCTGCGGGCGCTCGAAACACTGGTGGTCATCAATGTCATGCAGACCATCATGCAGGGCGGTTGGCTGGTGCTGCGTGAACCCGCCAGTGTGCGCGCGGTTTTCTCCACCTGGCGATCTTCCGCGCAGGTGGGCGCGCTTTCGGCCTGTGGTTCCGCCTGCTGGTTCACGGGCTTTGCGTTGGCACCTGTCGCGCTGGTGCGCGCTATTGGTCAGGTGGAGATCCTGTTCACGCTGCTATTCAGTAAGTTTTTCCTGAAGGAGAAGATGAAGCGCAGCGACATTATCGGTGCGCTTGCCGTTGTGGCCGGCGTCGTACTGGTGCTGATTGGGCGATAATCAAACTTTGAACATCGCCTGAATAGCCGCCTGATCCACCGATGCAATGCTGGCGGGCTGCCATTGCGGCTTATGGTCCTTATTCACCAGCACGGCGCGCACACCTTCGCGGAAATCTGGATGGTCATTCACCACCACGCGCGTCAGTGCCAATTCCATGGCAAGGCAGCCGGCCAGATCACGCTTGGCCCCACGGGTCAGCAAATCATGCGTCACAAACAGCGATGTTGGCGAGGCATGATGCAACACCCCAAGCTGTTCGCGTGCCCAATCCGTGCCTTCCGCTTCCAGCGCGGCCAGAATGGCTGGGATGGACCCCGCGCCAAAACAGCGATCAATCGCCGCGCGATGGGGCGCGAAGCTTGGCGCGGGCGCGGCTTCGCAAAACTGCGCCACAGCACCGATATCGCCCGCAATCAGCGCAGCGCGCAAAGCTGGCAACGCCTCACGCGTTGTGAAATGTGTGGCCAACCCGGCATGCACAGCATCGGCGCCATTCAAGCGCGCACCGGTCAGCGCCAGCCACATGCCAAGCGCACCGGGCAGACGCGGTAGCGCAAATGAAGTGCCGACATCCGGAAACAGCGCAATCGCGGTTTCTGGCATCGCGAACATGGCGTGATTGGTGACGATGCGGTGTGAGCCATGCACCGAAACGCCAATGCCACCCCCCATGCAAACGCCATCAATCAGGCTGACCCAGGGCTTGCCGAAATCCGCAATGCCGGCATTCACGGCATATTCTTCCGAGAAAAACGCCTCCACCGCCGCGCGATCACCCGCAACCGCTGCCGCGCGCACGGCACGTACATCGCCACCCGCGCAAAAGGCCCGCCCGCCTGCGCCTTCCAAAAGCGCAAGCTTTACGGAAGCATCATGCCGCCAATCTGCAATGGCCGCAGCGAAGCCCCGGATCATTTCCTGATTGAGCGCATTCAGCGCCTTGGGCCGGTTCATCAGAATGGTGCCGGCCGCACCTTCGCGTATGGCAATCAGGCTGGATTCAGGGGCTTCGGTCATCGGTATTCTCACTCGGGCTTCAACTGCACACTCGCCACCAGATCGCGGATTTTCGCGGCCTGGGCGCGGACCATGGCGCCGAAGCTTTCGGAATCGGAACCAACGGCTTCTGCGCCCACCTCATCGCAGCGGCGGATGAAATCGGGCTGCGCGGCGGCAGCGGCGATTTCACGTTGCAGCCGCGCCATGATCGGCGCTGGCGTGCGCGCGGGCGCGAAAAACCCGTTCCAGCCATCCAATTCCAGCGATGCAAAACCTTGTTCGCGCACGGTCGGCACATCGGGCAGCACCTTGGCGCGCTTGGATGCGGTGGTGGCAAGCCCCTTCAGCGCCCCGGCGCGCACATGGCCGAAGCAGGTGGAAATCTGATCCCCGCCGAATTGCACCCGCCCCGCGATCAATTCCTGGATCATTGGTGCCGCGCCGCGGAAGGGCACATGTTCCATGGCAATGCCGGCGTCGCGCTTCAGCACTTCGCCCACCATATTCATGAAGGAACCAGGCCCGGTGGAGCCATAAAAGGGCGGAGAGCCTTGCGCCTTCGCCCAGGCAACAAAGCCCCGTAGATCCGTGACCGGTACGGTAGGATTGGCCAGGATCACCAGCGGCACATTGGCACCAAGCGATAGCGGCGCGAAATCCCGTTCAATGTCATGCGGTGGCCGCCCCGCCAGCGTCATCGCCGCCGTTGTCGTCGGGAAGGTGATGTTGTGCATCAACAGCGTATAGCCATCAGGCGCCGCTTTCGCGACAACATCAGCGCCGATCGAACCACCACCACCGCCGCGATTTTCCACCACAACAGATTGACCCATTGTTTCCGTCAGCCGCTGAGCGAAAAGCCGCGCGAGCAAATCCGTGGTGCCGCCGGCGGGGAAGGGCACAATGATGCGAATGGGCCGCGTTGGGAAATCCTGCGCACGGACAGTCGCCGGCGCCGCCAGAATAGCGCCCGCAATCAAGACATCACGACGATTTAGTTTCATCCCCGGTTCCTTCCCTTGTTGAAGTTGAAGGAACCGTAACCCGAAGTGGCGCCTTGCCTCAATGCCCCGCATTGGCGCCGGAGAAATCCGGCACGGCCAAACCGCTGGCGGTGATCTGATGCGCCAGATCGGCCTTCAGCCGTTCAAGCCCTGCCTCGCTGGAGGCTTCCACGCGGGCCACCAGCACGGCCTGGGTATTGGAAGCGCGCAGCAGCCACCAGCCATCATCGGTCAGCACGCGCACGCCATCCACATCCTGCACCTTGGCGCCGGCAGCGGCCAGGCGTTCCTTCACTTCGCGCACCACCTCAAACTTGCGCGCCTCGGTGCAATCAAACCGAAGTTCCGGCGTATTAATCACCTGAGGCAAAGCAGCGCGCAGTTCGGAAAGCGGGCCGGAAAGCCGCGCCACAATGCCCAGCAGCCGCACAGCGGAATAAGGCGCATCATCAAAGCCGTACCATTTATCAGCGAAGAAGATATGGCCCGACATCTCGCCGGCTAGTGGGCTGCCGGTTTCCGCCATTTTCGCCTTGATCAGCGAATGCCCGGTCTTCCACATCAAGGGCTTCCCGCCCGCCTTGGCGATTTCATCGAACAATACCTGGGATGCCTTAACATCCGCGATGATGGTCGCCCCAGGCTTTGCTTTCAGCACATCGCGCGCCAGCACGATCATCAATTGATCGCCGAACAGCACATGGCCTTCATTATCAACAATGCCGATGCGATCCCCATCGCCGTCAAAGGCAATGCCAAGATCAGCGCCTTCGCGCGCCACGGCCGCGATTAATTGTTCCAGATTCTTGGGCACTGTCGGGTCCGGATGGTGGTTCGGGAAGCGACCATCCACTTCGGCATTGATCAACATGTGGTGCCCCGGCAGCCGCGCGGCCAGCGCTTTCGCGATAGGCCCGGCCGAGCCATTGCCCGGATCCCACACCACTTTCAGCGCGCGGTCTCCGCCATCCCAGTCCTGCAATACGCGATCCGCGTAGCGCGTTGCGATATCCACGGCGCGGTCGCTGCCCGCGGCTTCCGCCACTACATCGCCGGCCTTCGCCATGCGGCCAATTTCCTGAATTTGCGCGCCATAGAAGGGCTTCTTGCCGATCATCATCTTGAAGCCATTGTAATCGGGCGGGTTATGGCTGCCGGTCACCATCGCCGCGCCATCGGCTTCCAAAGCATAGGCCGCGTAATACAGCATGGGTGTCGCGCAAAGCCCAATGCGCATCACTTCCAAGCCGCAGGCGCGCAGGCCTGCGACAAGCTGTGCTTCCATCTCGGGCGAATGCAGGCGGCCATCGTAACCCACCGCCACGCGCGTGCCGCCAGTGCGGCTAACCACGCTGCCGAAGCAGCGGCCAATCGCGAAGGCATCTTCCGGGTTCAGGGTTTTGCCGACAATGCCGCGAATATCATATTCGCGCAGCACGGTGGGGTCGAAGTGATGATTGAATCCGGTCATGATGAAATCTCTCAGGGTCGGCCAATGGATGAATAAGTGAAGCCGGCAGCGCGCATCGCTGCAGGCTCCCAGATATTGCGAAGATCCAGCACAATACTGCCCTTCATGGCGGATTTCAGGCGATCCGGCGCGAGCGCCCGGAATTCATTCCATTCCGTCAGCACCACCAGCGCATCCGCCCCCGTCGCTGCATCCAGCGGGCTTTCGGCATAATGCACCGCCTGGGGCAGTACCTGGCGCGCATGGCCGGACTGCGGGTCAAAGGCGCGGAGCACCACCCCCGCCGCCGCCAGCTTGGGCAGGATGGCAAGGGATGGCGCATCGCGCATGTCATCGGTTTCGGGCTTGAAGGTCAGGCCCAGCACCGCCACCACCTTACCGGCTGGGTTCGGGCCCAGGGCGGCCAGGATGCGATCGGCCATCTGTGGCTTGCGCGCCTCATTCACCGCAATGGTTGCCTCCACCAGGCGCAAGGGCGCGCCGGCATCCTGCGCGGTATGGGCCAGGGCCAATGTGTCCTTGGGGAAGCAGGAACCGCCATAGCCAGGGCCGGGATGGAGGAATTTGCGCCCAATTCGCCCATCAAGGCCCATGCCGCGCGCCACATCATGCACATCGGCGCCGACTTTTTCACACAGGTCAGCGATTTCATTGATGAAGGTGATCTTGGTCGCCAGGAAGGCATTGGCGGCGTATTTGATCAGCTCCGCGGTTTCCAGCGATGTCGCCAATACGGGCGTTTCAATCAGATAGAGCGGGCGATAGAGCCGCTTCAACACGGCGAGCCCCTGATCATCCTCAACCCCAATGACCACGCGATCCGGGCGCATGAAATCGCCAATCGCGCTGCCTTCACGCAGGAATTCAGGGTTGGAGGCAACGCTGATGGCAAGTTCCGGCCGCACGCGCTGCACAATGGCGCGCACTTCCCGCCCGGTGCCAACCGGCACAGTGGATTTTGTTACCAAAACAAGTGAGCCGGTGGCGGCGCGCGCCACTTCCTCCGCCGCGGCATAAACATAGGAAAGATCAGCATGGCCATCGCCGCGCCTGGTTGGCGTGCCGACCGCAAGGAAAACCGCATCCGCCCCGGCGATGGCGGTTTGCAGATCGGTGGTGAAGCCAAGCCGACCAGCAGCGACATTTTCTGCAACCAGCTTATCCAGCCCAGGTTCATAGATCGGCATGCGTCCTTCATGCAGCGCGGCGATCTTGGCGGGGTCCACATCCATCACCGTCACATCCACGCCGAATTCGGCAAAGCAGGCGCCGGATACCAAGCCGACATAGCCGGCCCCGATCATGGCAATGCGCATTGTGTTCTCCTTCGCTTCGAAGTGGGCCTGCAATGGCGCGGCAAGCCCAGGCTGGCAAGGGGTTCAGCGGGCCTCAAAGCCCTCTCCGCCATGGGGCAGCAGATGGCGCAGGCTTTCCAGATCACGCTCAGCCCGGCAGACCAGATAGCGTGGCGCCGCCCCATCCGCGTCCAAGGGTAGCGCGGTCAGGCCGATATCACTGTAAATGCGCAGTAATTCCGACCCAACACGCCAGAAGGCGGGGTCAACCTGGGCAGCTTCGCATAGGTCGCGGAAGCGCCAAATGGCGGAAACCCTGTCCCGCGCCTCACCCGCCGGATCGCCCAGCGCCAGCCAAAACCCATCCCGCTTCAGAAAGGCGAAGCCCGCGCGGCCTGCTTCGCCGAATACCGCGCCATCGGCGGCCTTAAGCGATGGCGCCATGGCGCCCAGCGCCAAAAGCTTCTCCCGCGCCGCTTCCGTATAGGCCAGCATGGGCGGGCGTGCGGGCACCAGCAGCTGAAACGCCGCGACCAGGAGCAGCACCGCGGCCAGCGCCACAGTGAAGCGGAGCGAATCTGGCGCATCTGCCGCCAGCACCACCCCCCACCAGGATCGGTCGGCGAGGTTGCTCTGATAGGCAACAGTCGCAAGCGTCAGCCCGCAAATCGCCCCGGCGGCGAGTGCGCCGACCCCATCGGCTGAAACAGCCTCCCCGATCAGCCGCGCATGGCGATAAAACGCGCCGCGCGCCGTGGTCAGCAATAGCGGCACCAGCAGAAAGGCCGCGATCAGCCAAAGCGGTTCCCCGCGCAGCATCAGGATCAGCGCGCCATTCAGCAGCAGAAAAAGCGAGCCCCACCAAGCAATAGTCAGCCGCCGCACCAGCCCATAAGCAGCGGCAAGTAACAGGGAGCCCACGACAGAGGCAGCGAAATGGCTTGCGGCATCTTCCAGGAAATCCGGCATGGGGCCGAGCAGGCTTGGCTTGGGCGGCAGCGCGCCGATGAAAATCAGCACCAATGCCGCAAGGCCAGTCAGGCCCGCCAGCGCCGGCACTTCAAAGGAAACAGCTATGCCACGATCCGGCGCCAACCGCCCCACCAGCTTGCGGCGCTGGCTGACTTCGAAGCCCGCGAACAGCGCACCGGCCAGGAAAAGCGGGATGATGTAATAGAACAGCCGAAACAGCAGCAGCGCGCCAACCACCACGGGGGTGGGCATGAAGCCCGCCAGCGCAAACAGAATA
>JBILPX010000337.1:0-3541 GCA_044373565.1 Roseomonas sp. | reverse complement strand
TGCGGATTTGGTGATTGCCAATAACGTGCTGGCGCATGTGCCGAATGTGGTTGATTTCGCCGCGGGGCTGGCGCTCCTCGCGGGTCCGCGCGGCGTGGTCACCATTGAAGCGCCGCATCTGCTTTCCTTCGTGGATGGCGTGCAATTCGATACGATCTATCACGAACACTACGCCTATTGGTCGCTTTACGCGGTTGAACGCCTATTGGGCGCGCAGGGCTTGCGCGTGTTTGATGTGGAGAAGCTTTCAACACATGGCGGCAGCCTCCGCTATTTCGCGACCGCCGATGCAACGCGGGCGGATATGCCGGGGGTGGTTGCGATGCGCGCCGAGGAAGCCGCGCGGGGCATTGCGGGCGATGCCTTCTATCAAGGCTTCAATGCACGGGTCGCGGCGGTGCTGGCGGCCTTCAAGGCTTGGCTTGCGCAATGCCGGGCGGAGGGGCTGAAGCTCGGCGCCTATGGCGCAGCGGCCAAGGGCAATACCTTCCTGAATGCCTGCGGCGTGACGGCGGCGGATTTCATCGCGGTCGCGGATCGCAACCCGGCCAAGCAGAACCGGGTTTTGCCAGGCAGCGCCATTCCGATTGTCTCACCGGATGCGCTGCTGGCCATGGCGCCGGATGTGATCCTGATCCTGCCCTGGAACCTGGCCGATGAAATCTCTGGCCAGTTGCGCGGGGCAGGCTTCAAGGGGCGCCTTGCGATAGCGCTGCCAGAACCGCGCTGGCTGTAACAAATTAGGCCGTGTCGCGCCCTTCTTCCACGGCGTGGCAAGCGACCGTCGCATCCCCTGCCGGCTTTAATTCCGGGCGTTCTCCCTTGCAGCGCGGCTGAACCAACGGGCAGCGCGGGTGGAAAGCGCAGCCGGTGGGTGGGGTGATCGGGCTTGGCACTTCGCCGCCCACAGGAATGCGTACCCGCCCGGTCATGTCCAGGTCCGGGATCGCCTCCATCAACGCACGCGTATAGGGGTGGCGCGGGCGGCGGAACAGGCTTTCTGCCGGCGCTAATTCCGCAATCCGGCCCAGATACATCACGCCGATCCGGTCACTCACCTGCCGCACCACGGCCAAATTATGGCTGATGAACAGGTAAGTCAGCCCCATGCGGGACTGCAATTCCTTCATCAAATTGAGGATTTGCGCCTGCACCGAAACATCAAGCGCCGAGGTCGGTTCATCGCAAACCAGAAACTCCGGATTGGATGACAGCGCGCGCGCAATCGAAATGCGCTGGCGCTGCCCGCCGGAGAATTCATGCGGAAACTTATGGCCATCCAGTGGAGATAGGCCCACCTGCGTCAACAATTCCGCAACCCGCGCTTCCTCTGCCGCGCGATTAGGGAGCAAGCCAAAGGCGCGAATGGGCTCGGCCACAATGTCTCGCACCCGCCAGCGCGGATTGAGCGAGGCATAGGGGTCCTGGAAGATCATTTGCATCCGCCGGCGCTGATCGGATGCGGCGCGGGCTTCGGCCAAGTCTCGCCCATCAAACATCACCTGGCCGGCGCTCGGGCGATATAGCCCAACCGCGAGACGTGCGACGGTGGATTTACCGCAGCCGGATTCCCCCACCAAGGACAGGGTTGTGCCCTTGGGGACAGACAGGTTCAGCCCATCCACGGCGCGCAATAAGCGCTTGCCTTCGCCCGCAATCACCCGCTGAAGCCAAGGGCGGGAGACATCAAAATACCGCGCGGCATCGCGCAATTCCAACATGGGGGTCTCAGCCATGATTGGCGCCCTCCCCCGCGTAAAGCCAGCAGGCGGCTTCTGTCGCGCCCGCCGGCAGCAAATCTGGCCTGTCTTGGCTACACCGCGCGAAGACCTTAGGGCAGCGCGGGTTATAAGCGCAGCCTTGGGGAATGGCGGAAAGCCGCGGCATGGCGCCATCAATCTGCGCGAGCCGTTCAACGCGCCGATCCAAGGGCGGGATCGAGCCCATGAGCCCCACCGTATAGGGGTGGCTCGCCTGCTTCACCACATTGCGCACGGGACCGATTTCCGCGATGCGCCCGGCATACATCACAGCCACGCGATCGGCGGCCTCCGCAATGACGCCCATATCATGCGTCACCAGCATCATTGCCGTGCCCTTTTCGCGCGCGAGCGATTTCAATAGCGCGATGATCTGCGCCTGGATGGAAACATCCAAGGCCGTGGTCGGTTCATCCGCCACAATCAGGCGCGGCTCCGCACACAAGGCCAGCGCAATCACCACGCGCTGACGCATGCCGCCGGAAAATTCATGTGGGTAGGAATCAATCCGCTGCGCGGCCGCCGGAATGCCCACCAGATCAAGCCAGCCAATGGCGCGCTTGCGCGCTTCGGCCGGCGTGATCGGCAAATGGGTCGTCATCGTCTCGGCTAATTGCCGCCCAACAGTATACAGCGGGTTCAGCGTCGTCAGCGGGTCCTGGAAAATCGCGCCAATTTCCTTGCCTCGGATGCGGCGCATGTCCTCATAGCGCAAATTATCTATGCGCCTGCCATCCAGGAGAATTTCGCCGGAGGCGATGCGCCCCGGCGGTTCCAGCAAGCCAATGATCGCGGCCCCGGTCATGGATTTGCCGGCGCCTGATTCACCAACCACGCCCAGCACCTCACCGGCGGAAATGGTGAAGGACACGTCATCAATCGCCACCAGCGTGCCGCGGCGCGTTGGGAACGCCACGCGCAAATGGCGCACTTCAAGCAAGGGGTTCTGACCAGTCATTAGCGGAGCTTCGGATTGAGGGCGTCGCGTAGCCAATCGCCCAAAAGATTGACGGAAAGTACCATGGCAATCAGCGTGACGCCGGGGAAGATCGTGATCCACCATTCGCCACTGAACAGGAAGTCATTGCCAATACGGATCAGCGTGCCGAGTGAGGGTTGCGTGGCCGGCACACCGACCCCCAGGAAGGAAAGCGTTGCTTCCGACAATATCGCAAGCCCCAGATTGAGTGTGGCAATCACCAAGACTGGCCCCATCACATTGGGCAATACGTGGGAAAGCATGATGCGCGGCGGGGTTACGCCAATCACGCGTGCCGCCTGCACATATTCCTTATTGCGCTCCACCATGGTGGAACCGCGCACGGTACGGGCGAATTTCGGCCATTCGCTGATGCCAATCGCGAAGATCACGACGAATAGCGCGATCTGGTCATGTACTTCGCGCGGCAGAGCAGCGCGCACCACGCCATCAATCAAAAGCGCCACCAGGATGGAGGGGAAAGTGAGCTGCACATCGCAAATACGCATCAGCAGCGCATCCAGCTTGCCGCCGAGATACCCCGCGAGCAGCCCAAGCGTAACCCCAAGCGTGGTGGCGAAAAGTGTCGCGGATAGCCCAACAAGCAGCGAAACCCGCGCGCCATACATGATGGCGGAAAGCATATCGCGGCCCTGATCATCGGTGCCGAGCAGATATTGCGCCTCCCCTTCTTCAATCCAGGAGGGCGGCTTGAAGGCATCGAGCAGATTGAGCGAGGCCAGATCAAACGGGTTATGCGGCGCGATCCAAGGCGCGAACAACGCTCCCAGAATGCAGATCA
>JBILPX010000070.1:0-11566 GCA_044373565.1 Roseomonas sp. | reverse complement strand
CATGTCACGCCGCACGATCCTCGCCTTCCAGATACCGCCGCAGCGCATCACTGACGACAGTATTGAGGTTAACCCCCCGCCGCCTCGCGTAAAGCATCGCACGGCGATGGAGGTCGCGCCCGGGGCGCACATTGAAGCTGCCCTTCAACGGCACATCGGGCTTGCGGCCTTCAGCCTCGCAAAGTTCAAGATAATCATCCACGGCTTCCTGGAAGGCTGCCTTGATTCCTTTGGCGTCCTTGCCTTCATAGGTCACCAGATCGCGGATGAACTCAAGCCGACCATGCAGCACCTCATCCTCATCGCTGTATTCGACCGATCCGAGATAGCCTTTATATTCCAGCATCGTGCTCATATCAGACCCCCTTCGGTCAGTACCCGCAGCACATCATCAATGACATACATTTTGACGATGTTGCCGGGGTGCGGCTTGTGCAAAGCAATGGTCGGCGCAGTGGCATGGACAAAGCGCCGGCGGGAGCCGCCTGTCTTGACCCTCACGGCCTCGGCATGGCCAAGATCTTCGAGCAGCTTGAGGAGTTCATCCCAGGTAAAATGTCTCGGCCTGCCCTTCAGCTGGGCCACCAGCTTGTCGCGCCGGGTCATGGCAATTTGCCACGCTAACCTTGCTTGCGGAAGGCATTATGCACATTCGGGCGGGGTATTGCAACCATTTTTAGTTGCAGAGGGGCTTTTCACGCCCTGCCCCCCTACCCCTTCACCTGCGCCACCGTACTAATCGCCCCCGCTTCCCGCAACGCCGCGCGTTGTTCCGCCGTAAAGCCAAAAATCCCCCCCAGCACTTCTTCCTCATGCTGATTGAGAAACGGGCTCGGCTTCAGCGCCGGCGCTGGCGCATCGGTGAAGCGCAGCGGTGAGGCTGGCAGGCAAACGCGCCCAACCTCAGGATGGTCCATTCAATGGGGCATATTCGTCGCGTTCCCGGTAGCGGCGTAGAGCATGGCGCGGCGGTGCAGGTCGCGCCCGGCACGCAGGTTGTCGCTGCCATAAGGCCAACTCCGCAGATGTTTTGCGGTCTCGGGTAGCAGAGCCGCAAGCAGGACAATTGCAGCCCTGCACTGAATTTCCTGCATTATTGAAGGGATGATGCGTCCGCGTCATGCATATTTCAGTATTTCTGTTGACACGCTGAAAGATTTTGGAATGATACAAAGGCAAAGGGGAAAGTTTATGAGTTTCGATCCAAAAAATCTTTTTATTGGCCTTATGGACTTCTTCTCCATTCTTATGCCTGGCGCTTTGCTCACCTATTTGCTGATGGATGGC
Organism: Roseomonas sp.; assembly: GCA_044373565.1. GTDB lineage: Bacteria > Pseudomonadota > Alphaproteobacteria > Acetobacterales > Acetobacteraceae > Neoroseomonas. The sequence goes on along the minus strand of JBILPX010000070.1, from coordinate 10,279 downwards.
GTGGGACCTGCCCTTCTGGGAGCTCGCTATGGTAGCTTAGCAGGCACTGAAGCCTTTGCCGTTTTCCTTTTCGCGAGCTACCTTGGCGGTCATTTGATTTTCCTACTGGGTTCCTGGCTGGACGAGTTCTACGATTGGGTAAGGCATAAAACGCTGAACACGCAGATAAGGCTCCTCGCCCAACAGAATAAGCTGCTACCAATGCCTGTGCGGATATTGGTCTGGCTGATTTTCAAGGGTGAACGTAATATCGCGGTAGATCGGGCAGGAAAGATCAGACAACAGGCACTCAAAGCCCTGCAGGCGAAAGACGCCATCAACACCTTCCAATGGTGCAAGGCATGGCTGAATACCGAGAAATCAGAAAGCCTGGCCGTCGTTCAGCGTTTTGAAGCCGATTCCAAATTCTTCCGCTGTCTTGCGGTGTTGGCATTCCTTGTTTTCGGGATTTGGTTCACCGCTTTTTTTCTACACCTTATGTTCACTGCCTGGTCATGGCAGACTCAATGGCAAGCTTGGGGCATACCCGTGGTGCTAGCCCTTTTCGTGCTGACACTGATTTTGCTGCCCTTCCTTCTCGCCAAGCTTTACCCCACCAGAAAAGCTCTCAGATATCTTGTCGTTTTTTCCATCCTACCCTTTGGTGCATTGTTAATCGGATCCTTGCTCCGCCTTTACACTGACTGGCCATGGACAACTCACTTGCCACTCAACCTTGTCCCAGCAATCCTGGGACTCACCCTGGTTTCCATTTTGTTTTTTCTTGCCCTGTGGCGATACATGGAACAGCGCCATAAGGCCACAAATCAAGCCTATTGGTCCGTCATCACCCACACGGCCAAAGATGGCAAGATCGCACTGGAAAAGCCGCCTTTAGACATTAACTGGCCAGACCGTGCCGGGGGCGTCGTATTCCGGCAGCAGAACGGCAAGAAGGAGATTCTGCTCGTCCAGGCGAATACGAGCGCTGGCAAGTCAAAGGACTTTTTGAGGGAATCAACAAAGCTGAATATGTGGGTTTTACCGAAGGGAGAAGTGGAAGAGGGCGAATGGCTGCGTGAAGCCGCCGTACGAAGAGTACATGAGGAAACCGGCGTTTGGGCTGAAGTTAAGAAAGACATCGGAGATAGGACGTGGCATTTTGACAATAAACAGATCGTCACACGCTTCTTCCTGATGGAGCAGAAGGGCTACGGTCTGCGTAAAGACAAAAACCGACAGCATCGATGGGTGCCGATAGAGGATTTGATGCCAGGCGAGCGAGCGACTGAAGCACAACCGGCGCAAGATAAAGCCAATAAATCCGACACAGGTGAATACAATCTGTACGACGAAACGAAGCAGTTCCTGAGAGAGGTGAATGAGGAATTTCTGTCAAAAAAGGCGTAGCACCATCAATTTGACGCGATTTTTATGGCGCTAGTCTTTTTCCCGATCCGGATTTTGCCCAGTGAGCGGATGTGAAAGGAAGCTGTAAGGTCTTAGCCCACGCCCAAATCTAATCCCTGAGCAAAGACCAAAAACTCGGCGTCAGCGCCGCCGGCGCATCACCATCGGCAAACACCGCGAAGCAATCATTGAAGAAGGCCACGAAGGCATCGGCATGCGCGTGCCCGCCGCGCAGGGTCTGCACCATGCCCCAAGGATCGGCCGCGCCATCGGCGCGGGTGCGGAGCGCCCCGGCATTATAGGCAATCGCCACCAAGGGTGGGTCGAAATGCGTGGGTAGTTTGCGCCGGATTGCTTGCGCGCGGATCATCGCCGCCCCAGCGCGGATGGAAGTGGCGGGATCAAGCAAGCGCGCTCGATCAATATTGGTATCGTCCAATACCTCGCGCGCGGTTGCGATCAGCGTTTGCATCAAGCCGGGCGAAACACGATGCGGCGTTACAGCATCGCTGATAAAACCCGGTTCTTCACGGATCGCCCCGGCCCGCCCGCCGGATTCCGTACACGCAGTCGCAATCAGCAATTCCACCGGCACGCCGTAAGCGGCGGCGCAGGTTTCAAAAGCCGCACGAAAATCGCGCCAGCAGCGCGTAGCGGTCTCGGGCAAGCCAGGGCTACGCGGCGGGGCGACAAAACCCTCCACGCGAAGCCCTTCGGGGCTGAGGCGCCAGCGACGTTCCCCCTGCCCTACTGGCGGCGCGCTACCCGCCATCAGGCGCTGCACATAGGGGTGCAAAATGGCGCGCCAATGCGGCGCAGCAGCAAGCCCGGCTTCAGGCGTTGCCGCACCGGTGATTGGATGCGGCGCGGCATCGGGGAAAAGCGCGCTCCAGCATTGCCGGCCGATCACGCCATCAGCGGTGAAACCCGGATGGCGCGCCTGCATGCGGCGCTGAAAATCCAGTACGGCGCGATGCGTACTGGGGCCGAAAATGCCATCGGCGCTGCCCGCCAGCATGCCGGCGCGGATCAACGCCTGTTGCACGGCGCGCACATCATCGCCGCGTAGCAGCGGCAGGCGGAGGCTGAGTTCTCGGGCGAGTGCCATAAAAAATCCTCCTTGTTTCAAACACGACAATCAGTGATGCGAACGGCACGCAAAACGACATCATCGGCCAGGCGCTTCAGCGCCGGGTCGTCGGGGGCCAGCGCCAGCCCACGCCGCGCTTCGCCAAAAGCCTCCCGCACTGAGGCGCAGCGCGCTGCCTCAGACCCCGCCGAGGGGCGCGCGGCGGAAAGCGCGGCACGGCCTCGCAGCAAGGCGCCTTCTGCATCAGTCAGCGGCGCGGCCTCAGTAATCACTTCCCGCGCTGCCGGGGCGGCCATGGCGGGGGGAAGGTTTTCAATAGCACAAAGCCGCGCCTGGGTACGGAGTTTTCGTGCCGGCAGCAGCACTTCTCCCGCGGCCTGTTCCGCCGCCTGGGCTGCGCTCGCGGCGCAGGCAAGCAAACCCGCTTCGCGCGCGCTGGCGCCAGGGCAGGCAGCAGCCGGGGCGCGATCCGCGAAGGCCACCGCAAGGCAGGCTTCGGCGCGCATCAGATGCAGACGCTGGCAGGGCTCTCCCCGCCCCGGCGCGCAATCGGGCACCACGGGTTCATCGGCAATGGCGGTCATGGCACCTGCCGCGCGCTGCTTCTGCCAGCGTTCAAGCTGCGCCACCGGCGCATCCAGGGTGCTGCAGGCCGCCAGGGCGAATAGCGTTATGGCGATCAGGCGGATCATGGCATCACCTCCGCCATCAGTTTTACCGGGTCAAGCTTTCTATCTCGCAAATGCCCGGTGAGCATGACCAGCGCTTCAAAGGCAGCGCGGGCTTCGGGCTGGTCCTGGCCCGCCTTGCCGGCGGCGTCCATCAGCCGGTTCACCTGGTCCACACTTGGCAGAGCGCCAAGGCTTGGCGCCAGTGGCGCGAGTGCGCCAGCGATTTTTTCGGGTGTGGCATCGCGTGCGGAAAGATCAGCAAGCAAGGCCGCGCGGAATTCCTGCAAGCCCGCTTCAAGTTCCGCCTGGCCGCCCGGAAAGCGGGCGGCATCGGCGCCATATTCGGCCCAGAGCCGCAGCCCCGCATCATCATGGCTCATCAGCGCGAGCAAATCAGCGAAAAACCCAGAGCGCGTTTTCACATCCTTGAAGGCCTGCGCGAAGATCGGGCAGGCTTCCATGCGGAGTTCTGCCGAGCTTGGCGTGATCAGCCCCGCATCAAAAAGCTGCGGCGCGTAGGGCGCTGACAGCACGCGCGCCCGCCAGCGCTGATATTCCGCCGCGCCAAAATGCCAGCCGAGCCCGATCACGGTAGCAATGGCGCCAATGGGCCCAAGCGCTGTGCCGGCTGGCAGCAGGGAAGCCGCGGCGCGCAGCAGGGGCGCCAAAGGTTGCGCGCCGATCAAGCCTGCCAGGGCATCGGTGGCTGCCTTCAGCTTGCCCTCAGCCTCCGGGCCGCTTTGCAGCCCATCCAAAACAGTGGCGGCGCGGCGCGCGCGGTCCAGCGCCGCTTGCGTGCCTTCCGGGATCAATCCTTTCGGTAAAAGCGGGCCGAATTCATCCAAAACAAGCCCCGCCACTTCGATATGCCGGGCCAGGCTGCCCTTGGTAGCTTCAATCCGGCCAGGCAGCGCGGCATCGCGCGCCGCACTTTCTGCCTTCTGCCGCAGCGCTTCCGCCTCAGCCGCCAGCGCCCCCGTGGCGCGTTCACGTTCGGCCAATTGTTCCGTGGCGCGGCGCGCGATTTGCGCATCCGCCCCCGTGCTGCGGGTGCCGAAATAAAAGCCGAAAACGCCGGTGACGATACCATTCACATAGCCGGCAATGGCATCCGTGAGGCCAAGTGTCTTGGAAAACAGCAACAGCGGCAGGCCGATCACGCCGACAATCAGCGCCAGCAGGGCGCGCACCGTGCCTTCCGGCAAGGCGAGCGGCAGGTCACGCAGGCCCGCCAAGCGTTCCGGCCCGATGGCGGGATTAGCCACCAGCGCGAAGCTGCGCGCCGCGAGCCACCACAGGAACGCCGCAAAACCGATACCGACAAGGAAAATCATCATACCAATCAGGACTGGAAGACCAGTGGCCCCGGGGGCGGCGAAGGCGGCGAAGAGCGCCTCTGGTCCCGGTAGGCCAAGCGCCACCGCCCCGCCGAGCACCCCCACCACTGCGGCGCCAGTCAACAGAATACGTAAGGGCATACGCATGATATGCAGTAATTCCAGCAAGATGCCGCGCCTGTCCGTAGCGCTTGCCGTAATCTCTGCTGGGGTGGCGGGGGTGGATGGGGGCATGGGCGGGACCTTGGCTGGGGACATATTGATAGTATTTTTTTCCTAAGAAAACAAGGTTTATTTTCTTTCTCACTTTTCCCGTTCACCGACCCACTGCATGCTAGGCGCCAGATTGCCTTTGATGAGGCAACAAAATGCTTTACCGAGCGCTGCCTCAAGGTGAAGACTATTCCATGGTCGGGCCGCTGCCCGTTTTTCGATTCCAGGAGCATCCAATGTTGTTATTAGAACAGATCAAATTGCTCTATCCCCGCGCCACGACAGAGCATCTGGCGGCCTTTGAGGCCCAAGCAGATGGCCTACTGCGCGGCTATGGCATGGGCCGCAAACCAATCCGCCTGCAATTCTTCCTGGCGCAAATGGGCCACGAATCCCAAGGCCTGACGCATACAGAGGAAGATTTGGGTTATCGCGCTGAAAGGCTTTTGCAGGTATGGCCTAGTCGCTTCGCAAGCGTTGCTGATGCAGCGCCCTATGCGCGCAACCCGCAAAAACTTGCAGAATTTGTCTATGGCGGCCGGCGCGAACTGGGCAACAAGCTTCCGGGAGATGGCTGGTTGTTTCGCGGCCGCGGCTATATCCAGCTCACGGGCCGGATCACCTATACCGAGGTCGGCGCGATTGCCGGGCTCGATCTTGTCAATCAGCCGGAACTTGTGGCGAGCCCCGATCACGCGCTCCATGCCGCCTGTGCCTTCTGGGAATGGAAAGGCTTGAACAAGCACTGCGACAGTGGCGATTATGAAGCTGTCACGCGGCGCGTCAGCGGTGGGCTGATTGGACTGCAGGACCGCAAGGCGTGGCTCGATAAGGTGCGCCGTGCGCTTGCCTCACCACCTGCGCCGGAAAATCAGCCGCCACCCGCGCTTGTGGTTGCTGTGCAGCGTGCCTTGCAGAAGAAGGGCTATACGGAAATTGGCGCGGCGGATGGTGATATCGGCCCGCGCAGCATCGCCGCCATTACGCGCTTTCGTCTGGCGCAGGGCTTACCGGCCGGGCTGATCGACAAGAAATTATCGACAGCGCTTGAAATCTCAGTTTGAAAATTGGCGCTGGCGTGAAGGCGCGCTTCTGGCGCCTTCAGCCCTTCAACACCGCCTCCGCCAACCGCGCTGCATTCAGCGCCGCCCCAAGCCGCACATCATCGCCCACAGCCCAAAGCGAAAGCCCATGCGGCAGCGTCGCGTCGCGGCGAATGCGGGAGACATAGGCCATGTCTTCGCCCACAATTTCGGCCGGGCTCGCATAGCCGCCATCATCGCGCCGATCGAGCAAGCTGATCCCCGGCGCCTTTCGCAGTGCCTCTCGCGCGTCACGTTCATTGATCGGGCGGTCGAAGGCGATGTTCAGCGCCATGCCAAGGCCAAGCATCACGGGCACGCGCACGCAGCTGGCACTCACCTGGATATCGGGGTCCAGCAGCTTCCTGATTTCAACGCCCATCGCCCATTCTTCCCGTGTCGCGCCATCGGGCATGAAGCGGTCAATATGCGGAATGACATTGAAGGCGATCTGCTTCGTGAAATACTGCGCCTCTGGCGCATCATTCACAAAAATGCCGCGCGTCTGGGACCAGAGTTCGTCAATCGCCTCCTTCCCCGCGCCCGAGGCCGGCTGATAGGTTGCCGCCACCACGCGTCGCACGCCGGCGGCTTCATGCAAAGGCTTCAGCACCAGGGCCAGGATCAAGCTGGCCGGCAGTGGGCAAGCAATGATCCGCCTTTTGCTGGCGCGCGGCAAAGCCTGGTCATTCACCCCGGCCACCACCAAGGGCACATCCGGTTCCATATGAAAATGCCCGGAAAGGTCAATTGCCATGGCGCCGGCCGCCAAAGCGCGGGGCACTTCCACCGCGGCCAGCTTGGCATCACAGGCGAAGACGGCGAGGTCCGTGCCCACGAAGTCAAATCGCGCCACATCGCGTGTCGTCAGCACCGCTTTTTCGCCCCAGGAAATATCGACGCCCGCGCTGCGCCCTTGGGCAAGCGCCACCAACTCTGCCCCCGCCAGGCTGGTTTCAGCCAGGCAGCGAAGGATTTCACGCCCAATCAGGGAAGGCGCGCCGATGACGGCAATACGATGAGCCATAAGATGATTCCTAAATCCTTCGCCATGTTTAGCCCTAATCACGCCAAGCCGCACGGGCCTTAACCGGCTCGTAGCGAAATGCCGTCAAAATGAGGCTCGGATTCCAGGATGCGCCATGAAAGTTGATTTTCGCTCCCCAGCCCTTGCCGTATCAATCCTGCTCGCCCATCCCGGCATGGCGGCAGCGGGGGAAGCGGCTACCTCTGGCCAAGCGGCGGGGTTTTTCCTCGGACTTGCGCTGGGGTGTCTGATTTGCCTTGTCCTTGGCACCTGGGCGCTGTGGCGCCAGCGCGCCATGCTGGTGGCCTTCGCCGGCAAATTGTCTCGCCTTGCCGCCAATGAACCCGTGCCCCCCTTCGCCACGGCCAAGGTCGAAGGCCCATGGCGCCAGATCCTGACCGCCGCCGAAGCCCTGCGCCAGAGCCCGGCCCCTGTGACCATCGCGGCCCCCATTGCCTTGACCCCTGATGAGTCCTTGGCTGATTTGGCCGCCACTATCGAGGCGGAAACCACCGCCGCGCTTGAGGATCTGGACCGCCGCGTTGCCATGCTGCGCCGCAACAGCGCCGCCATGACGGAAGCGGCGGAAGACGGCGCGCGCGCGGCGGAAGCCTCGGCCAGCGCGGCTGCTTCCGGGCGGGTCAGCGCGCAGGAAGCTTCCCGCGGCGCCGATGAACTGGCCGACGCGGCGGGAGAAATTGCGCGGCAAATGTCACGCGCGGGGGAAGCCACGCGCGGCGTGATGCATCGGACGGATGAAGCCCGGCATATCTTCACGGAGCTCACCAGAAGCGTGGATGAAATCGGCCAGGTATCGCGCCTGATTGCGGAAATCGCCGGCCAGACCAATCTGCTGGCACTGAATGCCACGATTGAGGCTGCCCGCGCGGGCGCCGCCGGCAAGGGTTTCACCGTTGTCGCCAATGAGGTGAAGAACCTGGCCAAGCGCACCGCGCAAAGCACCGAGGAGATCGCCGGGCGCATCGGCGCCATGCAGGCCGCCGCCAGCCGCGCCTTGGCCGCCATGGATGGTATTGGTGGCGCGGTGACGGAATTGGATGCAGTCGCAACCTCGGTCGCTGCGGCGGTGGAAGAACAATCAGCCACCACTGCCGAAATCTCCCGTGCCATTACGGGGGCGGCGGAGAATGCCGCCGATGTGGCCAATAGGATGGAAGCGCTGTCGCAGGATTCGGGCAATACCGGTGAGGCCGCCTGGACCCTGCAGTCGGGCGCGGATGAATTGGCGGATGCCATCGCTGCTTTCCGGCAGAATCTGGGTGAGGCATTGCGCGGGCGTGTGCCGGCCGCCAATCGCCGGCGGGAAGCGAGGCTGCCCCTTGGTGTACCGGCGCGGCTGAACGCCACCGAAGGCGTGCTTTTGGACCTTTCCCCAAGCGGCGCGCTTTTCCTGGGTGGGGCGCCAGACTTCACAGAAGGGAAGCTTCAGATCGAAGCATTGGGGCCCGCGCTTGGCGTCAGGTTGGTCTCCCGCGCTGAAGGGCGGCTGCATCTGGCATTCACCAACCCGACAGAGGCGCGCCAGACTGTGACCGCCCTATTGCAGGAAAATGAAAGCCCAGAAATGCGCGCGGCATGAACCCTTGCGGGTTTGCCAAAGCCGACCATTTGCGTCATGCCGGATTTCTGCCGCACTTGTCGCCATAATGCGGTTGGTAGCCCTTTCATCTTTCAGGAGCCTTGATAGATGCGTAGCCTTATCCTTTCTGCCGCCCTGCTGGCGGGTTTTTCCATCGCCGCCCCGGCCTTCGCCCAGGATGCTGAGGCTGGTCAGCGCGTGTTCAACCAGTGCCGCGCCTGCCATAATGTGGATAAGGGCGGGCGCAATGGCGTTGGCCCGAATCTTTGGGGCATTGTGGGCCGCAAGGCGGCTTCGATCGAAGGCTTCCGCTATTCGACCAATATGCGGACGCTGGCCGAAGGCGGCTTGACCTGGAATGAGGAGCGCCTGACCGCCTACATTACCAATCCAAAGGCAGTGGTGCCGCAGGGTTCCATGGCCTTTGCCGGGCTGCGCAACGAACAGCAGCTCAAGGATCTGCTGGCTTATTTGGCCAAGCAAAAGGATTGATTGGGTCGGGCTGAGATCGACCTTTTCGTGATAGCGCCGCCAAGGGAAAACCTCGGCGGCGCTTTTTGTTACTTGGCTATGATGCGCGCATTCCCGACAATGGCGCGCATGCGGTCATTGGCGGTCGCACCCGCTTCCACCGCCGCAATGGCGCGGGCTTCGGCGGCGCGCACGCCAGCGAGTTTTTCCAGCACCGCTTCCGCCTGATCCTGTGGGATCACCACAACGCCATCGGCATCGCCGACAATGATATCGCCCGGGCGCACATGCTGCCCGCCAAGCGTCACCGGCGCGCCCACCACCGCCGGGCCATTGGCTGCGGGCGATGCAGGCATGATGCCGGCGGCAAAAAGCGGCAGGCGGGACGCGACAATGCCAGCGCGGTCGCGCGCCAGGCCATCAGTTACGAAGGCGGCGACACCCTTGTTCTTCATCATGCCGGCAACCAGGTCTCCGATGACGGCGGTGGCGGTATAGGCATCATTCGCGACCACAATCACATCGCCCGCTTCCGCTTCCAAAAGCGCGCCATAAACGCCGACCACATCAGCAGGATAGGCGAGCGCGGTAAGCGCCGAGCCGACAAAGACCGCATTATCGGGGTCCATCGGCTTGATGCGGTAATCAAGGGCACCGCGGCCTTCCATGGCATCCGCCAAATGCGATGTCTGCGCGCCGCGAAAGGCTTCAATCAGCGCGCGGTCTGGGCGGCGATGGCCGCGATGAATGGTGAGCAGCGGGGGGTTATCGAGCATGGGGTCCTCCTGTTGGTTTCCCGCCATGCTTGCCTTTCCCCAAGCGCCAGTAAAGGGTTAAGCCCGCTCCACCCATGCAAGGGCGTGCTCGGCGATCATCGCTTCCTCATCCGTATGCCGGATCAGCACGCGCGCGGGATCGCCCGCGCGGCCGATCTCAGGGCGATTGGCGGCATTGGCTTCGGGGTCCAGGCTGATGCCAAGAAAGCCAAGCCCCGCGCAGATGCGCGCGCGAACACCATGCGCATGCTCACCAATGCCGGCGGTAAACACCAAGGCGTCTATGCCGCCGATGGAAGCGGCCAACGCGCCAATTTCGCGGCGGACGCGAAAGGCGAAGTGATCAAGCGCGGCTTCGGCGGCTACGGTCCCGGCGGCTTCAATGGCGCGCACATCCTGTGATACGCCGGACATGCCCTTCAAGCCGCTATCGTGATACAGCAGATGCGCGATATCGGCTGATGTCATCTGCAAACTATCCAGCATATGTAGCACCACGCCGGGGTCCAATTGGCCGCTGCGCGTACCCATGGGCACGCCATCCAGCGCGGTGAAGCCCATGGTGGTGGCGCGGCTTTGCCCGCCTTCAATCGCGCAAAGCGATGCGCCATTGCCAAGATGGG
>JBILPX010000336.1:0-3565 GCA_044373565.1 Roseomonas sp. | reverse complement strand
CACCCCGGTTTGCGCCGCGGCTTCCGCGCCCCAAACCGGGGTGAAGCGCCCGCGGGCGATGTCAATCACATCGGCCACCACGGCGGAAGCGGTTGGGCCTTCGCCGGCACCGCGGCCTTCCATCATCACGCGGCCCACGAAATCACCCTCTGCCACCACGGCATTGAATACGCCATCCACCCGCGCGATGGGGGCGGAGATCGGCACCATGCAGGGATGCACGCGGGTTGAAATACCGCCCTCTTCGCGCCGCGCAATGCCGAGCAGCTTGATGCGATAACCAAGTTCTTCGGCGAGTGCGATATCAAGCGCCGAGACTTCTCGGATACCTTCCACATGCACCGCGCTGAAATCCACTGGCCGGCCAAAGGCAAGGGCTGCCAAGATAGCCAACTTATGCGCGGCATCAATGCCATCAATATCGAAGGATGGATCGGCTTCCGCGTAGCCAAGCTTTTGTGCCTCAGCCAGCACTTCAGCGAATTCGCGCTTTTGTTCGCGCATCACGGTCAGGATGTAATTGCAGGTGCCGTTCAGAATACCGGCCACGCGCTGGATGCGATTGGCGGCCAAGCCTTCACGCAAAGCCTTGATCGCGGGAATGCCACCAGCCACCGCAGCTTCGAAAGCGAGCGCCACGCCGCGTGCCTCAGAAGCCTGCGCCAAGGCAGCGCCATGCACGGCAAGCAGCGCCTTGTTTGCCGTCACCACATGCTTGCCTGCGGCAATGGCTGCCTGCACCAGGGCACGCGCCGGGCCTTCCGAACCGCCGATGCATTCCACCACCACATCCACTTGCGGATCAGCGGCAAGTGCGACCGGGTCTTCATACCAGCGCAGCCCAGAAAGGCTGATGCCGCGATCCCGGTTGCGTTCGCGCGCAGAAACCGCGGTGATGGCAATGGGCCTGCCCGCGCGCGCCGCGATGATATCAGCATTGGCGCGCAGCAATTTCACCACGCCGGCGCCAACCGTTCCAAGGCCGGCAACCGCAATCGCAAGGGGACGGGTCATGCATTCACCATATCAACTGAACTATCCTGCGGCGCGGCATTATCGCCACCCAGGAAGGTTTTGATACCCCGCAAAGCCTGACGGATGCGGTGGCTATTTTCCACCAGCGCAATGCGCACATGTTCATCACCATGCTCACCAAAGCCAAGGCCAGGTGCCACCGCGACTTTCGCTTTTTCCAGCAGCAGCTTGGAAAACCCGACCGAGCCCAAATGGCGGAAACGCTCAGGGATTGGCGCCCAAAGAAACATGGAAGCCTCTGGCGACGGCACATCCCAGCCTGCGGCATGCAGCCCCTTCACCAGCACTTCGCGGCGTTCCTTGTACAATACGCGCATTTCTTCGATGCAATCCTGCGGACCATTCAACGCCGCCGTCGCCGCCACTTGGATAGGCGTGAAGGCACCGTAATCCAGATAGGATTTCACGCGCGCCAAAGCCGCGATCAGCCGCGGATTGCCCGCCGCAAAACCGATGCGCCAGCCTGGCATATTGTAGGTTTTCGACATTGAGGTGAATTCCACTGCGATGTCCTTCGCCCCCTCAACTTCCAAAACGGAAGGCGGCGGGGTGTCGCCGAAATAAAGCTCGGCATAGGCAAGATCGGACAGGATGAACAATTCATGCCGGCGGCAAAGGGCGACCAATTCGCGGTAGAATTCAATCGGCGCCGTCAGTGCGGTTGGGTTTGACGGGAAATTCACAATCACCGCATTCGGTTTGGGGACTGAATGGCGCACGGCGCGGTCAATCGCCTGAAGCATCGCGTCATCCGGCGTATAGGGAATGCTGCGCACCGAAGCGCCGGCGATGATGAAGCCGAATTGATGGATGGGATAGGAAGGATTGGGCACCAGGATGGTATCGCCCGGGCTTGATATGGCCTGCGCGAGATTAGCCAAACCTTCCTTGGACCCGAGCGTCGCCACCACTTCGGTCTCAGGATCAAGCTTCACGCCAAAGCGCCGGTCATAATAGCCAGCCAATGCCTTACGGAGCCCCGGAATACCCTTGGACATGGAATAGCGATGGGTGCGTGGGTCCTGCACGGCTTCGATCAGCTTCGCTACAATGTGCGGCGGTGTCGGCGTATCGGGATTGCCCATGCCAAGGTCAACAATATCCTCCGCCGCCGCGCGCGCCTTGGCCTTGGCAGCATTCACCTCGGCAAAGACATAGGGCGGCAGGCGCCGGATACGGTGGAAATCCTCGGTCATGGCTTCAGTCTCGATGATTAAGGGGAAGGCTTATAGACCAGCCCGTCACGGCCGGCGAGGCGCTTCACGCAAAACAGGTGGCGGTGGGGGGGCGGCGGGGGCCAGCACGGGCGGGGCTGGGATGCCGGCAGGGGCGATGACCGGCGGGGCGGGAATGCCAGCCGGTTCCGGGGCGGCGACTGCCGCTGGGGCGGCTTGTTGCGGCGTGCTTGGCGCGACAGGCGGAGCCGGAGCCGCGATGGCCGGGGCCGGGATAGCCATGCCCGCCAAAGCCGGGGCCAAAGCGGGCGGTGGTGGGGCGCCGCGCGGGGCGCCGCCTGACAAGGCACCGAGTGGTTCGCGGCTTGCTTCCCTTTGCTGCACCAGCCCGGCGGCCAAAGCCTCGCGTGCTGCCATATCCGGGGTTTGTGGCCTGGGCGGCACGGTGCCCAGATTGGGAAAGGGTACGCCAGCGCCGGGCGGGGCGGGGCGGCCTTCATTGGCCGGTCCCCAGGCGCGATCCCAGAATTTTCCCACCGTCTGGCCCGGTTCCGTTGAGCAGCCGGCAAGCAGCAGCGCCAGCAGCGCGCAAAGCTGTGCTTGATTGGCTATGCGCCGCCACCTAGGTTGAGGAATAGTTCCGGTTGTCTCGCGATGCTCGCTCATGCGCCCCTGCCTGCCATAGGGGTAGCCTGAAACGGGCGTGGCGCGAAGCGCTGGGCAGAAATTTGCCAGGAAGCCCCAATGGCCGAAAGCGACCCGCCCCATTTCCGCCTGCCCGATCCGGCGCTGGTCAGCCGCACCATGGCCAATGTGGCGGAACGCAGCCAGCGCATCGTCGCGGATTTCCTGAAGCGTCAGGCGGATACGCCCGGTGAGGCAGACCCGCTGCATATCGGCAATGCCTTCCTGGACATGACATCGCGCATCATGGCCAATCCGGCGCGGCTGGTGCAGGCGCAGATCGGCTTTTGGCAGGATTACCTAACGCTATGGCAGCAAACCGCGCGCCGCATGATGGGTGAGCCTGCGTCCGACGTGATCGCGGAAGACCAGAAGGATAAGCGCTTCAAGGATGAGGCTTGGCGCGAAAATGAAGTATTCGACTTCATCCGGCAGAGTTATTTGCTTTCCGCACGCTACATGCAGCGCCTGGTGCATGACGCCGAGGGGCTGGATGAAAAAACCGCGCAGAAGGTAGATTTCTATACCCGCCAATTCGTGGATGCGATGAGCCCCACGAATTTTGCCCTGACCAATCCGGAAGTGCTGCGCCGGACGGCTGAAACCGGTGGCGAGAATCTGCTGAAGGGGCTTTCAAACCTTCTGACCGACCTTGAACGTGGGCAGGGGAA
>JBILPX010000335.1:0-3582 GCA_044373565.1 Roseomonas sp. | reverse complement strand
TATGCGCTGGCCGCCGCCGCGCGCTATCCGGGGCGTATCGCTGCTGCCGCTTCCTACTATGGCACCTGGCTGGTCAGCGATGCGGTGGAAAGCCCGCATCTGACACTGGGGCAGGGCAGCGCTGAACTCTACATCGCCTGCGCCGAACATGATGAATTGGCGCCGCTTCCCATGGTGGATGAATTGCGCGCGCTGTTTGAAGCCTCCGGCGCCCGGGGAGAATTGGAAGTCTACCCCGCCGTGCATCACGGCTTCGCCTTTCCCGGCCGCTGGTGCTTCGACAAGCCTGGGGCAGAGCGCCATTGGGAAAGGCTGATCGCGCTTTATCGGCGTTGTTTGGGATAAGGAAAGGCAAGGCCATGTCAGTTGCAACACGTCGTGCCTTTTTTGCTGTTACCAGCGCAAGCCTTGCCGCGCCCGCCTTGGCGCAAGGCCAGGCCTGGCCCAATCGGCCCGTGCGGCTGATCAGCCCCTTCGCGCCTGGCGGTCCTCAGGATATTCCCGCGCGCTTCATGGTGGAATTCCTGACCCCGCGCCTGGGTCAGCCGGTGATATATGAACACCGCGCCGGCGCGGGTGGTTCACTCGGCGCGCAATATGTCGCGCAAGCCACCGATAATCACAGCTTTCTGATCACGTCTTCCTCCATTGCAACCCTGCCCGCCATGCGGCGCGATCCGGGGCTTGATCCACTGACAGATTTGCAACCGGTGACTTTGGTAACCGATGCGCCGCTGCTGATTTCAGGCCGGCCCAATGGCCCGCCAGATTTGGCGGCCTATCTTGCACGCGCCAAAGCCAATCCCGGCAAGCTTTCCTGGGGTAGTTCCGGCGTGGGGTCCGCAACGCATCTGGCCGGCGCTTTGTTGATGCAGCGTGCAGGGATTGAATTGCTGCATGTGCCTTATCGCGGCGCCACGCTTGCGATGAATGCGCTGCTCGCTGGCGATATTGATAGCATCATCACCGATGTCTCGATCCCGCTGGAGCATTTGCGCGCCGGCACACTGCGCCCGATTGGCGTCACCAGCACGGCGCGCGCGCCATTGCTGGCCGATGTGCCCGCCATCATTGAACAAGTGCCGCACTACAGCGTGCCCTTCTGGTTCGCACTGATGGCGCCAAAGGCCATGCCGCCCGAACCCATCGCGCGGCTGCTGGCCGAATTGGCGCCCTTAGCGGCGCCGGAGAGCGATCTTTCGCGGCGCATGGCGGATCGCGGTTCGCAATTGCTGCTGAACGGGCCAGCACCTTTGGCAGCGCGGCTGCGTCAGGAAATTCCGCAATGGCGCGAAGTGGTGGCTGCGGCGGGGATTCAGCCCGAATAGAATATGGGCTTTCAACGACACAAAATAAAAATAGGGAGCAAAAACATGAAACGTCGGCACATTCTTCTTTCAGCACTCGCCGCACCTGCCATCGCACCAGGGCTTGCGGCAGCGCAAAGCTTTCCATCGCGCCCCATCACGCTGCTGGTGCCCTTTCCGCCAGGCGGCGCCACCGATGTACAAATGCGCGGCTTTGCCGAAGCCGCATCGCGTACCTTTGGCGTGCAGGTGCTGACTGAAAATCGCCCCGGTGCGGGCGCCACGCTTTCTGCCGCCACCGTCGCTCGGGCGCGGCCTGATGGCTATACCATTGCGCAAATTCCGCTACCGGCGCTGCGGCTACCCTTCATGCAGCGCATGACCTTCAACCCGCGCACCGATTTCACGCCGATCATGCATCTGACCGGTTATTTGTTCATCATGTGCGTGCGCGGCGATGGCCCTTATAAAAGCTGGGCTGATCTTGTTGCCGATGCGCGCCGCCGCCCGGGCGAAATACGCATCGGCAATACGGGCGCCAATGGCACGCCGCATCTTTCGAATGTTGACCTCGCCACGCGCGAAAATCTGGATATCGTGCATGTGCCCTTCCGCGGCGAAGGCGATGCCGTGCCAAGCCTGCTGGGCGGGCATATCGAAGCCTGCGCGACCGGTTCCGGTACGCTACCCATGATCACCGAAGGCCGGCTACGCGCGTTGAATGTCTGGACACGCCAGCGCAGCAAGAAGCTGCCGGATGTGCCGACGCTGCTTGATCTTGGCTATCAGGATATGGTGATCACCTCACCCTATGGGCTGGTTGGACCCGCTGGGATGGACCCGGATATCATCGAAAAACTGCATCAGGGTTTCCGCACGGCGCTGAATGATCCGGCGCATCTTGCAACACTCGATCGGTTGGACATGCCGGTCGAGTATCTGAACCCGACGGACTATGCCGCCTTTATGAAGCGCACGATTGATGAGGAAGAAGCGCGCGTGAACCGGCTTGGTTTGCGCGGCTGAAGGCATTATCGGCGTGATCCGGCATAACGGATCACGCCGAGTTAAGCCTAAGCGTTACGCTGCCATCGCCGGGCGCTGCGCGCGCCAGCCTGCCGCCAATTCATAAGCCTGACCGGCGCGCAGCACTGTCGCATCCTCAAAAGCCCGGCCCACAATCTGCGCGCCCACCGGCATGCCGCCCGCACCAAAGCCAGTGCAGACCGTCAGCGCCGGTTGGCCGGTCAGGTTGAAGGGGATGGTGAAATTCGGCACCTCAAAAGACGCCCATTTCGTCATCTGATGAATGGGCCGCGCTTCACCTGGTTGGGCTGCGGTCACCAGCAAATCGCAATCGCCCATCACGGCGGCGACGGCTTCGCATAATTCACGCCGGCGGCGCTGCGCCTGGAGGTAATCGGCTGAAGTAATGGTGGCCGCCACCGCCAGTCTTTCGCGCAAAAACTCACCATAGGCGCGGTATTTTTCGCGCATCCATGTCTCATGCACGGCATAGGCATCGGCGGCCAGAATAAGCCAGCCAGCCGCGTTGAAATCAGCCAGCGGTGGCAGCTTCACTTCGCGGATTTCCGCACCCTGCGCGGCGAGTGTGCTGGTCAGGTGCTGAATGCCCGCCGCCATGCCAGGGCTGACTTTGCAGTCATCTTCATGGAAATGACGGATCACACCAATGCGCAGGCCGCGCACGCCACCATTGAGGCCGGAAAGCAGATCAGGCCGCGGGCGATTGGCGGAAGATGGATCGGTGGCGTCATGCCCGGTCATGGCATCCAGCAGCAGCGCGCAATCTTCCACCGTCCAGGCCATGGGGCCGGTCGTGTCCAGGCTTTGTGAGAGAGGCAACACGCCAGTGCGCGAACACAAACCGTAGCTCGGCTTAATGCCGGCAATGCCGCAAAGCGATGCCGGGCCGCGAATGGAACCACCCGTATCAGACCCCGTGCCGCCCAGGATCATGCCGGCAGCCACCGCAGCGCCGGTGCCGGAGGAAGACCCGCCGGTGAAATATTCCGTATTCCAGGGATTGCGCGCGGGTGGCCAAGGCAAATCAAAGGAAGGCCCGCCCCAGGCGAATTCATGGGTGGCGAGCTTGCCCAGCATCACCGCGCCCGCTTCGCGCCAGCGCCGCACCACCGCCGAATCCATCTTCGGCACATGATGTTCCAACACGCGCGAATGGCCCGTGGTGGTGACCCCTGCCGTTTCGTAAATATCCTTATGTGCAATGGGGATTCCATCAAGCGGCCCACGC
>JBILPX010000334.1:0-3590 GCA_044373565.1 Roseomonas sp. | reverse complement strand
TTGGTCGCCAGGCTGCGATCCGCCGTGATATAGCCTATCTTCCAGCCGGTTAGCGAAAAAGTCTTGCCCGCGCTGCCAACCCGCATGCAGCGTTCCCGCATGCCGGGCAATGTCATCAGCGGGATATGCTTCGCGCCATCAAAGGTCAGGTGTTCATAAACCTCATCGCAAATCGCGTAGCAATCATGCTGTTCCAGCAAGCCCGCAATGAAGCTCAATTCGTCTTGCGTGAACACCTTCCCGGTCGGGTTCATCGGCGTATTCAGCAGCAAAGCCTTGGTTTTCGGCCCAAAGGCCGCGGCCAATTCCGCGCGCGGCAGCGCCCATTCCGGCGGGCTCAAGCGCACCAGCTTCGGCACCGCGCCCAGCAGCCGCACCACCGGCAAATAGGTGTCGTAAAGCGGTTCAATCAGCACGCATTCATCGCCGGGATTTAGCACGGCCATGAGGCAGGCGGTAATTGCCTCCGTGGCGCCAGAGGTCACCACCACTTCGGCATTCGGGTCCGCCTCAATCCCATAAAAGCGCTTATTATGGTGCGCGACCGCCTGGCGGAGTTCCGGCACGCCGCTCATGGGCGGGTATTGGTTGCGGCCATCCAGCAGGGCCGCCGCGGCGGCGTGGATAACATCAGCGGGGCCGTCATAATCGGGAAAACCTTGCCCCAGATTCACCGCGCCATGCTGATTGGCGAGCGCCGACATGACGGTGAAGATTGTGGTGCCGATGCCGGAGAGGAGTTCGTTTTGCGGCTTCATCTGCCTCGCCTGGATGCTGGAAATGCTTGACCGGACCGCGCCGGCCTTGCGTCGCTTATGGGGTGCCGCGTAGCGCGGGGCAAGTCACCCGAACGGCGTGATCAAATTAAGGGCAATTTGAACACAAAATAGGCTACCTATGCCCAGAAAAGCGATTTTCTGCCCCGGCGTCATTGTCGCGCCCCCAGGGCGCATGTCATATATCGGTATTGCCGTTTCAGCAGCCCCCGGTGGTGGCGTTCTGGGCGCGGCCCCCATGACGGGAATCGAGCGATGAAGAAAATCGAGGCCATCATAAAGCCCTTCAAGCTGGATGAAGTGAAGGATGCGCTGCATGAAATCGGGCTTCAGGGCCTGACAGTCATCGAAGCTAAAGGGTTTGGTAGGCAAAAGGGCCATACAGAGCTGTATCGCGGCGCCGAATACGTCGTGGATTTCTTGCCCAAGGTGAAAGTGGAAGTGATTTGCAGTGACGACATGCTTGACCGCGCCGTGGAAGCCATTCAGGGCGCCGCCCGCACCGGGCGCATCGGCGATGGCAAGATTTTTGTGTCAGATATCTCGGAAGTGATTCGCATCCGCACCGGTGAACGGGGCGAAGACGCGGTCTGACGACCAAGGATTTCGCCGAGCCCCCTACGGCAGGGGGCAATACGGCGAGGAGCGGCAGGGCCTCGGCCATGCCGTACCTGAACCAGCCGGCCGGGGGCTTTAAAGGGTCTTCAGCCGGTGCCGGACTGGGCCGCGGGATACCGAATCGCGGCTTGGGGCAGTTTCTTTCGGGGTTCGCTAGTAGGGAATAGGATCGCATAGGATGGCCAAGAAGCCAGCAGCCGCCGCGGGTGGCAGTGCCGTCTCCAAGGTTATGGAGATGATCAATGAACATAGCGTGGAATATGTGGATTTCCGTTTCACGGATCCGCGTGGCAAGTGGCATCACACCGCCCAGCATGTCTCCACCATTGAGCCGGAAGTTTTCGAAGAAGGGATCATGTTCGATGGTTCCTCCATCGCGGGCTGGAAGGCGATCAATGAATCAGACATGATCCTGATGCCGGATGCCACCACCGCCGTGATGGACCCCTTCTCGGCCAAGCCGCAGATGATCCTTTTCTGCGACATTTATGAGCCCTCCACCGGCCAGCGCTACAACCGCGACCCGCGCTCCACCGCGAAGAAGGCCGAAGAATATCTGAAGTCCACCGGCCTGGGCGACACCGCCTTCTTTGGCCCGGAAGCGGAATTTTTCGTGTTCGACAATGTGAAATTCGGCACGGGCGGCAATTTTGGCCATTTTTCGCTGGACAGCATTGAAGGCCCCGGCGCCAATATGAAGGACTATCCGGAAGGCAATATGGGTCACCGCCCGGTTGTGAAGGGTGGCTATTTCCCGGTGCCGCCCGTGGATAGCGAACAGGATCTGCGCGCTGAGATGCTCTCCACCATGGGTGAGATGGGCCTGGCGATTGAAAAGCACCATCATGAAGTGGCGCAGTCCCAGCACGAACTTGGCACGAAATTCGGCCCGCTGGTGCAGCAGGCAGATTTCATGCAGATCTATAAGTACTGCGTGCATAATGTTGCCCATAGCTACGGCAAGTCCGCGACCTTCATGCCGAAGCCGATCTATGGCGATAATGGATCGGGAATGCATGTGCACCAGTCCATCTGGAAGGCCGGCAAGCCGATGTTCGCCGGCAATGGCTATGCCGATTTGTCGGAAATGGCGCTGTATTACATTGGCGGCATCATCAAGCACGCCAAGGCGCTGAATGCCTTTACCAACCCGCTGACCAATTCCTACAAGCGGTTGATCCCGGGTTTTGAAGCGCCCGTGCTGCTCGCCTATTCCGCGCGCAACCGTTCGGCTTCCTGCCGCATTCCCTACGCGACCAGCCCGAAGGCGAAGCGCGTTGAAGTGCGCTTCCCGGATCCGGGTGCGAACCCCTACCTCGCCTTCGCGGCGATGTTGATGGCCGGCATTGATGGCATCAAGAACAAGATCCATCCAGGCGATGCCATGGATAAGGATTTGTATGATCTGCCGCCGGAAGAGCTAAAGGGCATTCCGACGGTGTGCGGTTCCTTGCGTGAAGCGCTGCAGTCGCTGGAAGCGGATCATGACTTCCTGCTGGCCGGCGATGTCTTCTCCAAGGATCAGATCGAAAGCTATATCGAGCTCAAGTGGACGGATGTGTACAAGTTTGAACACACCCCGCACCCGGTTGAATTCGAAATGTACTACTCCGTCTGATCCCTCTCGGATCGGAACGGGAAGGGGCCTCGTGGGATACGCGAGGCCCTTTTTGCGTAAGTCTTGACAATCGTTAGCGCTTAGAATAGAAAATATTCCTGTTTTCGAGGAGTATCTTGATGACGCTACAAGCTTCAAAAGAAGAGTTAGATTCAGTCCTTGATGGTCCAGCTATCTATTCGAACAAATTTTTTGTATCGATGAGCGGGGCAATTAGAATTTCCTTCTGTGAACAGTTACCAGATTTGCTTCCGAGATTTCGCGCCGCAATTGCAATGTCACATCAAGACGCTATCGAACTAAAAAATTTGCTCCAAGATATGTTGGCTCCCATAGAAGAGCAACTCGCAAACGTCCAAAGGATAAGTCCGCTCAACGACTCTAAAGAGAAATGATATGAGTGGCGACGTTAAGTCCACTGCTTCACCTTCGCCCTCGCAAATCGCCTCTTCAACCACAACGTCATCTACCGGACAATTCGGAAAAACTACAGGTGCTAGTAAAGGGCCGAGAAAAAGTGCGAGGACTGGAGTTGCAGGCGGAAGCACGATCACTCAGGTGCCAGGTAAGCGTTTGGT
>JBILPX010000069.1:0-11651 GCA_044373565.1 Roseomonas sp. | reverse complement strand
CCGCAAGCGCTATGTCGCGGAAGATGGTTTTGCCTTTTTGCTGGACCTTGAGGAAGCGACCGTGCTCCGCCAGGGAGACGGGCTGCTGCTGGAAGGCGGTGGTGTCATTCTGGTGCAGGCGGCGCCGGAGCCGTTGATAGAAATCACGGCGGAATCGCCGGAACGCCTTGCGCGTTTGGCGTGGCATTTGGGCAATCGCCACTTGCCGACGCAGATTGATGGCAGCCGCATTTTGATCCGCAAGGATCACGTGATTGAAGCCATGCTGAAAGGCCTTGGTGCGCAATTGCAGCATGTGGAAGTCGCCTTCGATCCGGAAGGCGGCGCTTACGGCGAACATAATCGCCATCCGGGGCATCATCACCATCATGGTGATGGCGATCATGACCATGATCACGGCGATGGCCATCATCACCACCATCACTAAGAATAAGTCGGGCGCCGCACAGCAGGCACTGTATCGGCTGCTGACCTGGCTTTCGCCGGCCTATCCGGTGGGGGCCTATACCTATAGCCACGGGCTGGAAGCGGCGGTGGAAGCGGGCGCGGTCACGAAGCGAGATGGGCTGATGGCCTATGTCGCCACAGCTTTGCAGCGCGGCGCGGGGCGCGTGGATGGCGCTTTGCTGGTGGCCGCGCATCGCGCCATGGTGAAGGGCGATGACAAGGCTTTGGATGAGGTTGCAGAACTGGGCGCGGCCTGGCGCGGTACGGCGGAAACCGCTTTGGAAGCGGAAGCGCAGGGCACGGCGTTCACCGGCGTGACGCTGGCCGCCTGGCACACACCACGCTTTGCGGCCTTTGCTGCGCGCCATCCGCGCCAGCTTGCCCATGCGGTGGCTTTCGGCGCGGCGGCGGCGGAACAGGGCATCGGCGTGCGCGATGCTGCCTTTGGTTTTCTCTCGGCTTTTGCGGCGAATTTGGTCTCGGCCGGTGTGCGGCTGGTGCCACTCGGGCAGACGGATGGCCAGCTTTCGATCGCCGCTTTGCAACCTGCTGTCGCCGCTGCGACTGATGCTGCATTAATCGCGGATTTGGCCCGGCTTGGCACGGCCGCGCCAATGCTCGATATTTTCTCTCTGCGTCATGAGACGCAATACACAAGGTTGTTCAGATCATGAGCACTTCGCAGAATGGCCCGTTTCGCGTGGGCATTGGTGGGCCGGTGGGTTCCGGCAAAACCGCGCTGGTGGATCGGCTTTGTAAACACATGCGCGATCGCTATGACATCGCGGTCATCACCAATGATATCTACACGCGCGAAGATGCGGAATTTCTGACGCGCTCCGGCGCGCTGGTGCCGGAACGCATCGCGGGGGTTGAGACTGGCGGCTGCCCACATACGGCGATCCGCGAAGATGCCTCCATCAACCTTGCCGCCGTGCATGACATGGCGGTGAAATTTCCCAAGTTGGAGATCCTGTTCATTGAAAGCGGCGGCGATAATCTGGCTGCGACCTTCAGCCCGGAATTGGCGGATCTGACGATTTACGTGATTGATGTCTCAGCGGGGGACAAGATTCCGCGCAAGGGCGGGCCGGGCATCACGCGGAGCGACTTGCTTGTGATCAACAAGATTGATCTGGCGCCTTTGGTGGGCGCTGATCTTTCCGTGATGGATCGTGATGCGCGCAAGATGCGCAATGCGCGGCCCTTCATCTTCACAAATTTGAAGGTGCTGAAGGGGGTCCCTGAAATCGCTGATTTCATCGTGGCACAGGGCGGTATTACGCCGAGGGCCGCAGCATGAACGCGCCGCGCCACGTTGTCATCCTCGGCATGGGGTTGATGGGTTGCGATATCGCGGCGATTTTCCTGAATGGCGGCTGGCGCGTCACGGCGATAGAACCGGCGCGGGATCGTTGGTCGGCCGCCGAAGCGCGTGTGGCGCAATCCATCATGCAATTGGATGGCGACCCTGCAATGGCGGCCCGACTCACCTTGGTCGATGACGTCAAGGCGCCGGATTATGGAAGTGCCGAGGCGGTGATTGAAGCCGTGCCAGAAAAGCTTGATCTGAAGCGCAAGGTTTTTGCGGAACTGGATGCGCTGGTGCCAGCAGGCATCCCAATCGCGTCCAATGCATCAGGCTATCGCATCACGGATATCGCCGGTGATCTGCCGGGGCGGGCGCGTTGTGCGAATTTGCACTTCTTCCTGCCCGCGCATCTGGTGCCTGGCGTCGAGGTGGTGCGCGGCGAATACACGGACCCTGCGGTTTGCGACAAGCTCGCTGACATCATGGCGGGGCTTGGCCGCAAGGTCATTCGTGTGGCGAAAGATGTGCCGGGCTTCCTGGCCAATCGCATCCAACATGCGCTGATGCGCGAAGCCTTTTCGGTGATTGATCAGGGCCTGGCCACCGCCGAGGATGTGGACAATGCCGTGCGCTACGCCTTCGGCTTTCGCTATGTCGCGGCGGGGCCGATCCTGCAAAAGGAATTGGCGGGGCTTGAGACGCAATTGGAAGCGGGGCGCACCATCTACCCTTCGCTCAACAATAGCCCAGACCCAAGCCCGGGCCTCGCGCGGTTGGTGGCGGAAGGCAAGCTTGGCCCGAAAACCGGGGAGGGTTTCCGCCCCTGGCCGGCCGAGAAAACCGCCAAGGAACGCGCGCGGTATGAGAAGGCACTACTCGCCGCCGCGCGTATCCTGAGGGATGAGGAAGCCTGAACTACGCTGCCCCATGCCGGGAAAATGAGGTGACAGGCTAATCCCGCCCGCGCCGCCTTGCGTGCATTAAGGGAAGGTGGCGCGAAAGTCTGATCCTGGCCCGGCCTATTGCAGTCTTTGGGGCCGTACATTCTTCCGCCAAGGGGAAATCGCGCTACCCCCCGATATGGGTAGCGTGACCATTGAGGTGCTCAAGTTCAGTGCATCACGCCAGCCCAGAGCCAACCAAGATGAATCAGGGTTGCAATGGTAACTAATCTATGTTAACCGCGAAACCTAAATTAATTTACGAAAGGATATTTCAATGCCAACTCCAGCCTATGTTCTTCTCTCTGCCGTCGGCGTCGTTGAGAAGTGTCACAATCCCGAAATTGGTGGTATAGGTTCACCAACAAGCGGCGCGGGAGACATCGAAAGTCTCATTAACCGCGGTTACCAACCTGTGCGTGAAGTTGCACTGGATGGCGGCAAGGTTTTGGTGGTCCTCAGCAAGCCGTAGGAAGTATAACGCTGCTTCGCGGCCTATCGTTTGCGACTAAGGCCTGTAGTTTCTAAGCAGCTTGCGCGCGCCCGCGACTTTAAGGCCGCGCGCCTATGATTTTCCCCTTGGTCTGCCTGGGTCAGGGGCAGACCTATCGCTGATCACGCCGCGCGTTGCGGCTTGATCTCCAGCACCGCGCGCAAGCTTTGCAACATTTGCCTTGCATTATCGCCAAGTTCGTCATCCGGCCCCGCCACCGTTTCCACGGCGTGCAGTGCCTTGCGGCGCAGCGGTGCTGTCGGCAATAGGGTTGCAAGGCTCGCCACCGCTTCTTCCGGGAATAAGGTCGCGATCATGGTCTGTTCGCGAATGATTCCCATACGATCCGCCGCGGTCATTTGCGCGAATGGCGCTTCGGTGGTGAGCAATTGGTTTGACCGCGCAAGCCGCGAACGCCGCACCGCGCCGCGCGCATCAGCAAGCAGGATCATCATGCGGATCACCGCTTCCGCATAACCGCCCGAATTCAGCTTGGCTTCCGCCTCAGCGCGTTGCGGTGCATCGCTGATAAGGGCATGCCGCGCGGCTTCCACTTCCGCGGCGTCATCATCGCCTGTCACACCTGAAGCATTCAGCGCGCCATAGACGCCGTGGAAAGCCACTTCCACCCAGGCATCACGTATATCGCGCCACGCATTCAGGCTGTAATCCATCCCATCGGCCCAAGCTTTTTCGAAGGCAAGGAAAGGATTATCCGGCGCCACGGGCTGGCGATGCGTCCGTGCCAGGCCGGCCAGGGAAGCCATCGGGCCCATCAACGGGTTCATATCACTCAAGGCATAGCGCCGCGCCCGCATGGGGTTCATCCGTCGGCGTGTCTCCGCGCCCATTTCCGTGCTGAGTTGCCGGATAATGGGGGCGGCCAGCACTTCATAAAGATGCTGGTTCAATTCGGAAATCTGCGCGACTGCGGGAAATGCCTCATTCGCGGCTTCGCCGGAAATTTCTTTCACCTGCGCGATGCTGCGCTCCATCAACTCAACCTGCCATTCGCCGTCTTCGGCGCCTTCTTGATGGCTGGTGATGCGCATTTCATAAAGGCCAGGCGCCACGGATTCGATCATCTCCAGCGTGGTGGCGATTTCGCTGTGTTCCTTCTTCGCCACCTTACCTGAGACGAAAATGCCGAGATGCCCGATATCCTCATGCAACAGATACACAATCGTCTGGCCGAGTGATTTGATTTCCCGTTCATCGCGATAGACATCGGCAATCCAGCGCAGCGCTTGACCCGGCGGGGTGATGTTATCGCCTGCGGACGCGAAGACAATGATCGGCGCCTTGACTTCGCGCATATTGAAATTCTGCCCATCGCCCGCTGCGATACGGCCGGCAGAAAAACGATTGCCAATGAATAGGTTTTCCACAATCCAGCGAATTTCATCGCGGTTCATCAGAAAATAGCCGCCCCACCAGCGTTCGAATTCCAGGAAGCGCTCTGCGCCCTCATCCACATTTTGGTAAAGATCGAAGTATTTGCGGAACCAGGTATTGGCCGGCGACAAAGCCTCAAAATTCGCGACAAGATTGGCACCGTCGAAGCGGCCATTGCCCATATCGGCCATCAACGAAGCCGGCCAGCCGCCACCGGCAAGCCCACCCAGATAGCGCATCGGGTTCTTGCCCTTCTCGCCCGCCCAATAGGATAGCGGTGCGCCATTCAGCACCAGCGCGCCAAGCTGATTGGGCATTGATGCACCCAGCATCATCACCGCCCAGCCGCCCTGGCAATTGCCGATCACAACAGGCTTCGGCGCCTTGGGGTGCGCATCCGTCACATGGTTCAGAAACACCGCTTCGGCGGCGGTGATGTCCAGAATGGTTTGGCCGGGTTCCGGGTCCCGGAAAAAGATCACGAAATAAACCGGGTGCCCACGGCGCAAAGCCACACCAACCTGGCTATCTGATTTGAAGCCGCCAATGCCGGCACCATGGCCGGCGCGCGGGTCAATGATCAGGAAGGGGCGCAGCGCGTCATTGCTGGGCGGCATGTCAGAGGGCACGGTGATGCGCACCAGGGCGTAATTCACCGGACGCGTGAGCTTGCGCCCATCAACCACCGTTTCATAATCAAAAATAAGCACCGGCGGGCAGCCAGCCTGTTCATGCGCGACGAAATTATTGCCGGCCTGGCGCATGGTGTCCCAGAACAGAAAGCTCCGCTGCGCGGCATCCAGCATGTAGGAAGCCGCATCCATCACCAAATTTTGCGGTGCCTGCATCAGCCCCTGGCCCGCCTTGGCCAGGCTTTCCAAAGGCGCTTTCGGGTTCATTGCCTCAGGCAAGGCCTTGGCGTGGCGGCCCACCACATCGGCCATGATGCGTGATTGTTCAAACACGCGCTGGGCGGTCGCATTGCCTTTTTTCAGCAATTCCCGGCCGGGCGGGATGGGACGCTGAGTAGTCATGGCACTGGCTCCTGTTTTGGGTATCTTCCTGCGCCTGTAATACGCTCGTTTCAAGTATTTTTTGCAGTGCAGCAAATTTTACCGCGGGGGCTGCCTTGCGCTCGGGCTGGTCCCGGCGGAAGCTTGCGCATCGATATGTGGAGAGAACGCTAAATGTACGTCGAACAGCGCCAATACACCTTCCATCCAGGCAAGATGCCGCTTTGGATGGATGCTTATCAAAACCTCGGTGGCCCGGCTTCGGCCCGGCATATGGGGCCATTGCTCGGCTTCTTTCAGGTGGAAGTCGGCACTATCAACCGCGTGGTCTTCTTACGCGGCTGGGATGATATTGATGCCCGCGAAGCCGGCTTGGCAGCGCGAGAGGCCGATCCGGATTGGCAGGCCTTCCGCAAGCGCTCGGCCGAGGCTGGGGCACTCGCCCAGCAGGAAGTCAAGTTCCTGAAAACCGTGCCTTTTTCACCCATCACCCAAGCCAAGGGCTTCCAATTCAAGCGGGAGATCGGGGGGACGGGAATGTTCGTGGATCACCGCACCTATGATTTCCACCCCGGCAAGATGGCCGGCTGGCTTGAGGCCTATGAAAAATATGGCCTGCCCGTGCAAAAGCGCATGCTCGGCCAATTGCTGCTATTCGCGGTGACCGAGATTGGGCCGATCAACCAGGTGGTCTTCATGTGGGCCTATGAGGGCTTGGGCGACCGCGACCGCCGCCGGACTGCAATGATGAGCGATCCGGGCTGGGCGGAATTCGGCAAGGCGATTGCGCCGCTGGGTGCGCTCAAGCAACAGACGGTGATGGAAATGAAGCCGACGGCTTTTTCGCCGGTGAAGTAAGGTGCGACCCGCTGGTGACGCCATTGGCCCGCCAGCGCGTTGGTTTGATAGCATTTCCGAGCCGCCAAGTGGGATCACCTGGCGGCTCGGGACATGAACTGAACGCCGGCATATCGGCGAGGCATATCAACGATAAGTTGAATGAAAGACCCCTTGTGAAAGGAGGTCATGAAGCCCGGAGCGCCTGAAGCCCAGAAAGATGCAGCAGATTTCACTTTCACCCACGATGTTGGGCTGGCCTTCCCGCAATCCTATCCCGCCATCATCAGGAAGCGCATGCATGAGGCCTGGTCCAAGGCGGAGCGGGAACATCAGTTGATCAGCCTTGGGTGTCATGTGGAGGTGAAGTGGCTGTGAGGCGGCTACGCCTTTCGCCGGTGCGGCCAACAAAGCAAGGCCGCCACCGGCAATAGCCACATGATGCGTGCGCCATAGCGCGGATGCGGCGCGGAAAGCCCCCCGCAAATCAGCGCATTGCCCAGCACCGCCGCCAGCAGAAACAGCGCGAAAGCAAGCGTGAGCCCCTGCCCGCGCCAGGCGGCCCAGGCCAGCACCGGCAGCGCCAGCAGAACCACCAGCAGATGCAGCGGATTGAGTGGCATGAGCGCATCCTTCAACAAGCCCTGCGCCTGCCGTGCCTGGTCGAAAGCGGCCAATTCGCGCGCGGGAAAGCCTTCGGCAATGCGGGGGCGGATCGCGACGGCGAAATGCGCCTCATCCAAAGTGTCGCCAATGCCAAACCTGCCCAGCTGCACCAGCGCATTGCTCACCATGGCGCGGGCCACGCCAAGCGGGTCGGCACGCAGCGTCTCCGTGACAATCTGCCCGGCTTCCGGCGCCAACATCATGCCGCCCAGGAAGCGCGGCGCGCCCGCGGCATCACGATTTACCGGGCTATCCGGCGCCCAGAGGAAATCATTGGCCGGCATGGGCAGCCGATCCGTGAAGGCGCAAAGATACCAGCCGGCATCAGGGCAGCGCGCCTTCAGCAGCGCTGTCGCCGTGCCATCTTCCTGCAAGCGCGCCAGCATGAAACTGGCGCCATAGGGCGAAAGCGCAAAACGGCCATGGCCGATGGCATTGGTGACGAACAGCACGGCCACGGCAATCACCACCGGCAGCACCATCGCCAAAAGCCGCACCGGCCTGCACCAAAAGCGCAGCAGCAGCGCGACAACACATAACCCAAGCGCGAGCGGCAAATGCGCGAGATGCGCGGCAATACCAAGTGCCACCAGCGCCACCAGATAACCCCGTTCAAACCGCGTCAGCGCCGCACTGCCAAAGCCCAGCAGGAATAACCCCAACACGACAATGGGCGCGAAGATATCGGGCATCAGCAGCGCGGCGCTGAAGGGGGCAGCGGTCGCAACTGCGGCAAAGGCACACAGCCCCATATGCCAAAGCGGCGTTGCGTCCCCGCGCATCACGCGCTGCGTTAGCCAAAGCAGATGGGACAGAATCAGGCCCTGCGCGATCACCGGCCCCCAAAGGCTGATGCGCCAATGAAAAGCATGCAGGAATGGCCCGTAGATATAGGGCTTGTCCCAGATCATCAGCGGCCCGAGCGTTTGATGCAGGAAGCCGCCGCTATCGCTGAACAGCAGTGGGTAGCCATTGAAGATGGCTGGCCAGATCAGCAGCAAGGCCCCGGCCAGTACTGCCGAAAATACGCTGATTCTCAAATGTTTTTGACCGACCAGCGTGCGGCGGCGGCGTCATCATCATTCTTCGCGGCCACCCAGCGCGTATCGCCATCGGCGAATTCCTCGCGCTTCCAGAAGGGCGCCTTGGTCTTCAGCCAATCAATCAGGAAAGCGCAGGATTCAAGCGCAGCAGCACGATGCGCAGAAGCCGTCAGCACCAGCACAATCGGCTCACCTGGCAGGATGCGGCCCACGCGATGGATCACCGTGCAGCCGGTCAATGGCCAGCGTGCCTCAGCTTCGGCCGCGATGCGGCCAAGGGCGCGTTCCGTCATGCCGGGATAATGTTCCAGCACCATGGCCGCCAAGGCGTCATCGCCGCGGCACACGCCAAGAAAGCTCGCAACGCCGCCAATATCTGTCCGGCCCGCGGTCAGCGCGGCGCTTTCCGCCGCCATGTCAAATAGCGCTTCCTGCACCAGGATACGCGCCATGGCTCAGCCCCCGGTCACTGGCGGGAAGAAGGCAATCTCATCCCCTGCCGCTACAGGATGATCCGGCATGGCGAAATCCTGATTGACGGCGGCACGGATTTGCTTGGCATCGGCGAAGGCCGCCGCATGGCCGGGGCTGCGCGTCGCAAGCCAATCGCGCAAGCCCGCCACATCGCGCACCTCGGCCGGCGGCGTCACTTCTTCTTCGGCCGCGCCGATCTTCTGGCGCAGCCAGGCGAAATAGAGAATTCGCATGGCGCTTCAGCGTGGCGTAGGCACCGAGGTGATGCGCCCGCCCGGCCCAATAATGGTAGTGGTGCCGCCATCGCGCACCGCAATGCCGCCACCCGCCGTGCCTGGCGGATTGAAGACCTGAATGCGATCATTACCGCCGGCGATAATCCCGCCCGGCTGCCCCGGTGTTGCGGGAATGACGCTGCCTTCAACCCGTGCCGAGGGTGGCGCGGGCATGGCGGAAGGCGTTGTAGCCGGCGGCGAAGGCGCGCGCGGCGGCACGGATGCCATGGGGGGCGGGGTAGAACTGCTGATACGCGGCGGAGGAGGCGGCGGTGGTAGACGCATCGCATCCTCCAGGGTCATTTGCGTGGCGGGCGTGGTGAGGGCGCGCATCGCGCCATAGTCCAAGGTTTCAGTGCGCAGCACTTCCTCGGTCGTATCCCCGCCGGTGACACGGCGGACCGTCAGGCTATCCATCGCAGGCACAGCGGCATTGCCGCTGGTGTTCCAGCTTGGCTGCCAATTCGGCCCACAGCCTTGCAGCGCCAGCATTCCCCCAAACAGCAGCAGCATAGAATGTCGCATAGCTTTCCCCGCCCCATCATTCCTCAAGATGCGCCGCCCGGGGCCGAGACTCAAGACTGCCCAGGCGGTTTTGCCTCGGCATCGCGGCTGGCAGGGATTTCCCTCTGCGCCAGGGCAAGCCCTGCGCGCAGATAATCCCAGCCAGTGATGAGCGTCAGCACCGCAGCGGCCCAAAGCATGCCTTCCCCAATCAGGGAAACCGGCAGGAAGCCAAGCCCAACCACCGGCGCGCCGCTATCGCCCGCAAGCAAGGTGCCCAGAGCGCCCATCTGAAACCCGGTCTTCCATTTCGCGAGCGGCGTGACCGGCAGGCCCACGCGCAATTCGGCTAGGAATTCGCGCAGGCCCGAGACCAAAATCTCGCGCAGCATGATGACAATGGCCGGAAACAGCCCGGCATCGGAAAGCCGGCCGTAGCCCGCCAGCAGCATCAGCGCCGCGGCGACGAGCAGCTTATCCGCAATTGGGTCCAGCATGCGGCCAAAGCTGGAAACCGCGCCGCGTTCGCGCGCGATCTTACCATCAAAATAATCCGTGATGGCAGCAAGAGAAAACACCACGCAGGCCGCCATATCCGCCTGCGGCGAATTGATCGAGGCCAATACCACCAGCAGCGGTATGGCCGCGATGCGCGAAAGCGTCAGCAGATTGGGCAGATCGGTTGGCATCGCTATCCATTTAACCAGGAATAGAGGCTTTTGGCACGTGGACAGCGCACACTTCAACCAAGCGCTGCATTGGGGTGGAAATGATCATGAATCCGCCTGGCCAAGGCAGGGCCAACCCCTGGGCAGGCTTCCAGATCCGCCAGCCCCGCCTGCCGCACCCCGCGGGCTGAGCCGAAATGGTTCAGTAATTTGCGCTTCATGGCCGCCGCCACGCCTGGCACCTCATCCAATTCAGACCGCGTCAGCGCCTTGGATCGCCCGGCGCGATGGGTGGTAATGGCGAAGCGATGCGCTTCATCGCGCAAGCGCTGCAAATAGAACAGCACCGCATCGCGCAGCGGTAATTGGAAGGGTTCGCGACCCGCCATATGGAACCATTCCCGCCCAGCATCGCGGTCCGGCCCCTTGGCCACCGCGACCAGCGGCAGATCATCCAGGCCAAGGCCTTCCATGATTTCCCGCGCGGCGGAAAGCTGGCCGGCGCCGCCATCAATCAGCACCAAATCGGGCCAATCTTCGCCAGCGCGGGCGGGATCTTCGCGGAGCGCGCGGCCAAAGCGGCGTTCAAACACTTCGCGCATCATGGCGAAATCATCATTGGTTGCGGCGGTTTTGATGGCGAATTTTCGGTAGCCCTGCTTGATGAAGCCGGTCGGGCCGGCCACCACCATGACGCCATAGGCATTGGCGCCCTGGATATGGCTATTGTCGTAAATCTCGATCCGTTCCGGCGCACCTGGCAGGCCGAAAACGCTTGCCGTGCCTTCCAGCAGCGCCGCCTGAGCGGTGCCTTCCGCCATGCGCCGTTCCAGGGCTTCCCGCGCATTAGTGGCCGCGTGTTCCAAGGCTTCGTGTTTTTCGCCGCGCTGGGGCCGACGCAATTCCACGCGCCGCCCGGCCTTGATCGCCAGAGCCTCCGCAATCAGCGCCGCTTCGGGGGGGTCATGCGATAGCAACAGCAAAGGCGGCGGCGGCAAGTCTTCGTAAAGCTGGCCAAGGAAGGCGCCCATCACCTCCTCAGCGCTTTGGTCCTGCTTGGCATGGCTTAGGAAAAAGGCGCGATTGCCGTTGTTGCGCCCGCCGCGGAAGAAAAACACCTGCACGCAGCTTTGCCCCGCCGCCTGATGCAAAGCGATCACATCCGCATCGCCCATGCCTTCCAAATTGACACGATCCTTGCCCTGAATCTGCGTGAGCCCCCGGATACGGTCCCTGAGCGCGGCTGCGCGTTCAAACTGCAAATCCGCCGCCGCCGCTTCCATCTCCGTGGCTAGGCGCTTTTGGATGGAAGGCGTTTCGCCCGACAGGAACTGCTTGGCCTCCGCGACCAGCGCCGCGTAATCAGCTTGGGAAATGCGGTCCACGCATGGCGCGGCGCAGCGCTTGATTTGAAACAACAGGCAAGGTCGCGTGCGTGTATCAAAAACCGTATCGCGGCAGGACCGCAGCAAAAACACGCGCTGCAAGGCAGCAAGCGTCTGGTTCACCGCCCAGACGGACGCAAAAGGCCCCCAATAGGATGCGCCCTTCCGCCTTTCCCCGCGATGCTTGGCGATTTGCGG
>JBILPX010000332.1:0-3603 GCA_044373565.1 Roseomonas sp. | reverse complement strand
AGGGGAAGAAGACGCGCCTTTTTCGGGCACGAATGCCGGCTGCGATACGTGCTGCGGCTTCTTCCAGGCCCACCTTCCAGGCTGCTTCCGGAGGAGGTTCCGGCATTGGCGATAATCAGATCAACTGGCGCCGCGTCACCAAAGGCCAGTAGGGCAGGGGCAAGGCTTGCAGGGTCCCGAATGTCGCAGGCGAGGATTTCAACCTCTGACCCGGCATCCCGGCAGAACTCGGCGACTTTGGCGAGTGCATCGGCGCTACGGGCGGTCAGGAATAGCCGCGTGCCCGGTGTGGCGAAGCCCTGTGCCAGGGCGGCGCCAGGCCCGCGGGACGCGCCACTTATCAGGATATGTCGCATTGCTTTTGACACTCCTTCCGACCGTGCTGCTACGTGCAGTTGCCCTGCGGCAAGCAAGCCTCCTGGAAGCGGATTTGCTGGGCGGCCCCACGGAGGCCCATTCAGTTGATTTGGATTTTTATGTTTCCTTTAGAGCGCTATATGCTATTGTTCATTCTGAAGATGAACTTCGTGTAGAATTTCGCGATTCGAGAGTGGGAGAAAATCGGATGTTTTGCGGGCCCGATTATGGGCGACTCCGGAGAGTTACGTGCATGGCGCTTTTCGTGCTCGTTCCCTTGGTCGGCTGTAGTGGTATGACTGGGGTTGGTGGCCAGGGCGATACCACAGCAGCGCCGCCCGGCCGTATCCTGGATCCGATCGCTGCCTTTGCCGCTGACCCACCGCCAAGTGGTCAGGGGCAGGTTTTTTTACCCGAGCGGAATGAGGCTGTAACGCTTCGGTTTGTGCGCCAATATTCCGCTGCGAGTGGGCGTGAATGCAGGGAAGTCAGGGTTGCGCAGCGTGGTGGCGATAACCAGCGCCTTTTTTGCCGAGCCGGCCCTGGCTGGATTGAGGCGCGGCCACTCCTTGCCGAGACGGTTGGTCGCTGATGAGTGTGCGGGGGGAAGTGGCCCTTGTCCTTCGTGGGGCGCGCATGCAGCGCCGCGTGATTGGGGCGCTGATCATCCGGGAACTTCATACGCGTTTTGGGCGCCATTATTTTGGTTACATTTGGTTGTTTTTTGAACCCTTGCTACTGGGCAGTGCCATCGGGTTGGTGCATCTTTTGCGCGATAGTCCATCGGCCTTTGGTCCGTTCGAATTCTATGCCATTGGATATGTCGTTTATTTCATTTTTCGCGGCATCATCAACCGGGCGTCCTCTGCGATAACCGGCAACATTGGCCTGCTGTATCACAGGACGATTACCTTGCCGGATATTTTTTTCGCCCGGCATATCATTGAAACTGTTTCCGTCACTGGCGTGTTGGTGGTGTTGCTCTTTGTGCTTTTCGCAATCAATGGGGAGTTTCCAGAGAATCCGACCAAGATTGCCTTGGCAATGATCGGCATGGCATTGCTCAGCCAGGGCATCGCACTCGTGGCCGCAGCTGCGACCGAAGCCGTTGAGGGCATTGAACGCGGTATCCATGCCATTACGTATTTGATACTCCCGGTTTGTGGGATGTTTTTTTTGGTCGAGTGGTTGCCAGATTGGCTGCAGGAGCTTGCCCTGTATGTTCCGACTGTTCATATCTTCGAACTTTTGCGCGACGGTCAGTTCGGATCACGATTTCGTGCCCATTATGACATTTCCTATGTTGCCGCTTGGATCATGGTCACCCATCTCATAGGTCTTGCTGCATTGCGGATCACGCGCCAGCGGATTGGTTTGGAATAGGGGGCGCAATGAGCCTTGAACTCATTGATGTACACAAATCTTACCCGATACGTGGGGGGCGAAGGGTTATCTTGCGTGGTGCCTATGGGCGGGTAGCGCGTGGTGAGAAGGTGGGGATATTGGGGCGCAATGGCTCCGGAAAATCAACCCTGGTTCGAATTTTGGGCG
Organism: Roseomonas sp.; assembly: GCA_044373565.1. GTDB lineage: Bacteria > Pseudomonadota > Alphaproteobacteria > Acetobacterales > Acetobacteraceae > Neoroseomonas. The sequence goes on along the minus strand of JBILPX010000332.1, from coordinate 1,695 downwards.
GGGTGGAGGCGCCGAGCAGCGGCCGTATTCGGAATTCAATGACCCTCTCCTGGCCTATCGGGATGATGGCGGGCTTTCAGCCACAGCTTTCTGGTGCTGACAATGCGCGTTTCATTGCGCGCATCTACGGTCGCAATACTGAATCTGTTGTCGAATCGGTAGCAGATTTCTCCGAACTTGGTGAATATCTACGCATGCCCGTGATGACCTATTCGTCAGGCATGCGATCTAGGCTTGCGCTTGCGGTTTCGCTCGCGGTGGATTTCGATTGCTATCTGGTAGACGAGGCTTTGGCGGTTGGGGACACGCGCTTCGGTCGTGCGTTTGCCGAAAAGATCGAACGATCCGGGCTCATTTTGGTTTCGCATTCACCGGCCCTGGTGCGTCGGCTTTGTACGCGTGCTGCCGTGCTTGATCAGGGTATCCTAACCTTCTATGACGATCTCGATGAAGCTCTTGCCACCTATAACGCTCTCTGAGTCTGCGGTAAGCCAGATCGGCTCTCCGCCAGACCAGGCGCCCCAGCCGCGGTCGTCGCTGTTCAGGTTCTGGCGGAAGCCCTTTTTTCTGCTTGTCATTTTGCCTAGTCTAATTGCCGCTTTCTATTATTATGCCATTGCCGCTCCGCAATATGTTTCAGAAGCGCGTTTTGTCGTTCATTCCCGAGGCGGCGACGGTGGGCTTCAGGCGGCGGCCATGCGCGCGGCGGCAGGTGCAGCACTTGGTGGCCTTGGCGGCGGCATGTCCTCAAGCGAGACCAATAGCATCCGTGACTTCCTCTCCTCGCTTGATGCGGTGACGCAGGCGGATGAAAAACTTGATCTGGTCGCCCTGTGGCGGCGCCCTGAAGCCGATTTCCTGGCGCGGCTGTGGTTTACCGAACCCGAAAGACTTGCGCGCTTCTACAACCAGATGGTGAGTGTCGCGCTGGATCCCAGTACAAGTGTGACCACGCTGCGGGTGCGCAGTTTCCGTCCTGAGGATTCAAAGGAATTGGCGGAGACCCTTCTTAGAGCAGCGGAAACACTAGTTAATGGACTTTCAGATCGTATGCGCGGCGATACCTTGCAAGCGGCGCGGCGTGAAGTTGAGATCGCCGAAAGGCGCGTGCTGGAAAGCAGCACGGCCCTGATACGCTTTCGCGAACAGGAGAAGGAACTTGACAGCGCCGGTGCGGTTCAGGCCGCTGTCGTTCTGAGGGGGCAGTTTGAAGGCTCACTCGCGCAGGCGCGCGCCGAATTGACGGAAAGACTTCAATTCATGCGACCGGACAATCCGGCGCTACAGGCAACCCGCAACCGGATCGAGGCGTTGGAACGCCAGATCGCGGCGGAACGCTCTCGGCATACGGATACAACCTCGCCCCTTGGTGGCGCCATCCTGGCCAGCCAATTGGCGGAATATGAACGACTGATGCTGGAACGCGAGTTTTCCAACAAGCAATTGGCCTCAGCCACCGCAGGCCTGGAAGTGGCGCGAATGGAAGCCCAGCGGCAGCAGCTTTACCTTTCGCGCATTGTCCAGCCCAACCTTGCCGTATATGCTTTATACCCGCGAAAAATCATCAATTTAGCCAGTATTTTTCTTGGCTTGGCCATCGCCTATGGCATTGGTTGGCTTCTGATTGTGGGGATGCGTGAACATGCGTCTTAAAGGCATGCGCTATGCGGTTGCCGCTTGGGTCCTGTTACTTGC
>JBILPX010000333.1:0-3603 GCA_044373565.1 Roseomonas sp. | reverse complement strand
CGGTCTTTTGCCAAAAGGAAAGCCCCATCGCATCGGCCGCTTCATATTGGCCTTTTGGCAGGGATTGCAGCCCGCCGCGCACAACCTCGGCCAGATAGGCACCAGCGAACAGAATGATGGCGATCTGCGCGCGGAGCAGCTTATCAATATTCATCCCCTCAGGCAGAAACAGGGGGAACATGACGCTTGCCATGAACAGCAGGCTGATCAGCGGCACGCCGCGGATAAGCTCCACATAAAGCACGCAAAGCACCTTGATGGCGGGCAGCGAAGATCGCCGGCCAAGCGCCACCAGGATGGAAAGCGGAAAGGCAAAGGCCAGCCCGAAAGTCGCCAGGATCAGCGTGATGGGCAAGCCACCCCAGCGTTCCTGCTGCACATAGGAAAGCCCAAAGACGCCGCCCCACATCAGAATGCCAATGGCGGTCAGCATCCCAACCCAGATCAGCGCCAATTCCCAACGCCAAAAGCGCCGCATGGCGGAAATCACGTAAAGCGCCACGAACAGCACACAGGCCAAGGCCGGGCGCCAATGCTGTTCATAAGGATAGGTGCCAAACAGCATGAAGCGGTGTTTTTCGCCAATCACCGCCCAGCAGGCGCCAGAACCACGCAGGTCTCGGCAGGCTTGTGTCTGCGGTCCCTGTGCATTGGAAGGCACCGACCAGATCGCATTCACGAAGGCCCAATCAATGAAGGACAGGGCGAATTTGACCAGCAAATAACCAACCGCCAGCGTCACGGCCGTGGAAAGCCAGCCGGAGAACAGATTGGTCCTGGCCCAGGCAATCGGCCCCACCGCCGTGATCGGCGGCTTGCGCGGGCCGGATGGAATGGCTGTATCGCTCATGGCTGGCTCCCTTACCGTTCCACAAGCGCTATGCGCGCATTGTACCAATTCATGAAAAAGCTAATCGAAAGGCTGATGGTCAGATAGACCGCCATGATGATGGCAATGCCTTCAATCGCCTGCCCCGTTTGATTGAGCGTGGTATTGGCGATGGACACAATATCCTGATAACCAATCGCGACTGCGAGCGAGGAATTCTTCGTCAGGTTCAGGTAATTCGACGTCATGGGCGGGATGATGACGCGCAGCGCCTGCGGCATGACAATCTGCCGCAGCACCGAGACATGTTTCAACCCCAGCGCCTGAGCAGCCTCCCATTGCCCATGATTGACCGACATGATGCCGGCACGCACCACTTCCGCAATGAAGCCGGCGGTATAGGTAACAAGCCCGATCAGCAGCGCGAAATATTCTGGGCTGATATTCATGCCGCCGCGGAAATTGAAGCCGCGCAGCACAGGGTATTCAATCTCCCACGGGGCACCCAGGCCCCACCAGACCGCGATGGGCAGCGCCAGCATCAAGCCAAGCGCGGTGGGCCAAACCTTGCGCGGCTGGCCATCTTCCATCTGCTTGGCACGCCCGATACGCGCATAAAGCCAGGTGCCGATGATACCGAGCAGAAACGCCACCAGCGCCGCCGTATGCGCGTTTTCCCAAATCAGCGCCGGCAATTTGAGGCCGCGATTGGACAGCACAACGCCCTCCATGGGGCGCAGCGCCTGGCGCGGGCCGGGCAGGCCTTGGAGGATGGTGTACCAGAACAGCAATTGCAGCAGCAGCGGCAGATCGCGAATGATTTCGATATAGGCGCCGGCAATGCGCGACAGCAGGAAATTCTTGGAAAGCCGCGCAATGCCAATCGCGGTGCCAAGGATGGTCGCCAGCACCACGCCAACTACGGCAACCTTCAGCGTATTCAGAACGCCCACCATCAGTGCGCGCAGGTAGGTATCCGTGGGTTCATAGGAAATCAGGCTCTCGGCGATGGGCAGCCCCGCTTCGCGATCAAGGAAGCCAAAGCCGGTCGCAATCCTCCGCACCGCCAGATTGTGGGAGGTATTGCTGTAGAGCCAATAGATCAGGCTACCAACGGTTGCCACGACCACGATCTGCCAGAAAATGCCGCGCACCCGTTCATCCGACCAGGAAAGCCGGAGCGGACGTTTGGGCGGGCGCCGCTTGTAGCGCGGATCGCTCGTTGTGCCAGACATTATGAGCCTCTCCTGACCATTGGCCTTCCCCTTGCGGAGGGGTGGCGCCAATCCAGCGTTAGGTTTGCTGCTTTGGTAGGCACTGCGTTACCGGATAGCAGGCCATCCCCGCAAGCGCTGCACATCAGCCCACCGGCACTGGCCTGCTCTGGCATGGGAAGCTCGACGGCTAATGGTTTGATCAAATGCGGTTCTCCGACTTGGAACGTGTGCTTCCAATCAAAGGGTCAGCAATTCCCGCGCCAAAGCTTGTCCTTCCCCGCCGGGCAATGCCACATGCGCCAGCAAAATCGCAGAGGCAGAATGATGCGGCAGATGGACAAAGCAGCAATCCGGGCGGCTCTGCCCTGGGATAGGCTGATCGAAGCCCTGGCCGAGATGTTCCGGCAGGGCTGCGAAGCGCCGCTTCGGCACCGCCATGGCTGGGGGGATGGCGCGGGGGCGCAAAATACCCTGCTGCTGATGCCTGCCTGGCGCGCGAGCGGGCATTACGGCGTGAAGATTGTCCATGTTGCGCCGAGCAATGATCAGCGCGGCCTGCCTGCGGTGCATGCGAGCTATTTGCTTTCAGATGCCACCACCGGCGTGCCCCTTGCCATGCTGGATGGCGGCGAATTGACGGATAGGCGCACGGCGGCGGCCAGCCTGCTCGCCGCGCGCTATCTGGCCCGGCCAGAGAGTTCCCGCCTGCTGCTGCTGGGCAGCGGCAAGGTCGCCCATGCCCTGGCTGAGGCTTATGCTGCCTGTTTTCCGATCAAGGACATCGCGATCTGGTCGCGCAAGGGCGAAAATGCGGCGCGTTTGGCCGGGCAGCTTGCCGCGCATGGCCTGCCCGCGCGGGCGGTGACGACGCCTGATTTCGCCGCCGCCGATATCATCAGCGCCGCCACCTTGGCGACCGATGCGCTGATCCCCGGCGCGGCGCTGCTGCAAGGGGTGCATCTTGATTTGGTTGGCGCCTATCGGCCCGATATGCGCGAAGCTGATGCGCTGGCGCTGAAGCGCGCCCTTTTGGTGGTGGATACCCGCGCCGGCGGCCTCGCCGAAGCCGGCGATGTGGTGCAGGCCATCGCGGAGGGCGTGATTACGCCCGAACACGTGGTGGCGGATTTGGCGGCGCTTTGCCGTGGCACCCATCCGGGGCGGCAAAGCGCCGATCAGATCACCGCCTTCAAATCCGTGGGCTGGGCCGGGGAGGATTTGGCGGCGGCGGTGCTGGCTTATGGGGCGAAGGAACAACCATAGCATCATGTGAAAGGAAACCTGCTCACCGCTGCTGCAGCTTTTTCTTCGCCCGCAACACCATTAGACAATCTGGGCCTTGGGCGCAAAAATCTAACCTGCCGGGGCGGGGCGCCGCCGAATTACGCCGGTCATGCTGTGAACAGCGCAAAGATATCCGTCACGGTCACATTCCCCGCCAGGATCACATCATCACCCGCACCGCCCACGAAGGTGTTCGCCAGCCCATTACCAACGAGCATATCATTGCCGGTTCCGCCCGTGATGGTGATGCCAGAAACGCCAGAAATGATTTGC
>JBILPX010000331.1:0-3608 GCA_044373565.1 Roseomonas sp. | reverse complement strand
CTTGCCGATTGATCCCTATGAGGCCGCGAAGATTGATGGTGCCAATGGCTGGCAGGCTTTCCGGCACATCACCCTGCCTTTGCTGATGCCCTTTATCGTGGTGGCGCTGATCATTCGCTGCATTGATGCGCTGAAGGCGTTTGATACGATCTATGTCATCACCCAGGGTGGGCCGGGTTCGGCCAGTGAGACGATCAATATCTTTCTTTATCTGCAAGCCTTCGCTTTCTATAATGTGGGCTATGCCTCGGCGGTGGTGGTGGTGTTCTTCATCATCATCTTGGCGTTGGCTGCGCTGCTGTTATGGACGCGCCAGCGGGTGAAAATGACATGATCGTGGAAGCGAAGCGCAGCCCCGCGCTGTATCGGCTGCGTCGGCTTATCGGCAATATCGGCTTTGGCTTTTCGGTGCTGGTACTGATTTCGCCCGCCATCCTATTCTTCCTATGGATGTTTTCGTTATCATTAAAAAATGAGATGGACAATACGGATTGGCCGCCAGTCTTCATTCCGCAATCGCCGACGCTGGATAATTACCGCGAAGTTTTTGCGCGCAATGATTTCCTGCGCTTTGCCTGGAATTCCATTGTGGTGTCCTTCAGCGCCACCGGGATTGCGCTGCTGATTGGCGTGCCGGCAGGCTATGGCATTGCCAAAACAAACGCCATGCGCGCCGCGGCCCTGATCCTGATTGCACGCATCACGCCTGGGCTTTCCTATCTGATCCCGCTATTCCTGCTGTTCCAATGGCTTGGCATGACCGGCACACTCACGCCCATTGTCATCACGCATTTGGTGATCACGGTGCCGATTGTGGTTTGGGTGATGATTTCCTTCTTCGAAGGCCTGCCGCCAGAGCTGGAGGAAGCCGCCCTGGTGGATGGTGCGACAATCTGGCAGGCGTTTCGTTATGTGGCGCTACCGCTTGCGCGACCCGGCATTACGGTTGCCACCATTCTGTCCTTCATTTTTTCCTGGAATAATTTTATCTTCGCGATGGTGCTGGCAGGGCGGGAAACCCGCACCTTGCCGGTTGCGGTCAACAACATGCTGACCTTCGAACAAATCGCCTGGGGGCCGCTTTCAGCCGCAGCGCTTCTGGTGACAGCGCCGGTGCTGATCCTGACGCTGGTTGCGCAAAAGCAGATTGTGGCTGGGTTGACCGCGGGTGGCGTGAAGGGGGGGTAACCCTTCCCCTATTCCGCCGCCGCCTTGCTGTGTGCGGCCGCATCAATGCCAAGCGCGCCGGTGAAGCGGTTAAAGAACCCGCAAAGCGTAATGCGCAATGTCAGTTCCACAATCTGCGCCTCGGAAAAATGCTCGCGCAGGCCACGGAACAGGCGCTCCGGCACGCGATGGCTATTCTCCCAGGCAGCCACGGAATACTCCGCGACCAGCCGATCAATTGGTGTGAGGGAAGGGTGATCAATCCGCCCCGGCAAGCCTTCCAAAGCCTCGGTCGGGATGCCTTCCACGGCCAGAAACGGCCCGTGATGATCCACGCAGTAATCGCAGGCATTGAGCTTGGAAACCACCACAATCGCCAATTCCAAATAGCGCCGCGGCAGCGTGCCCGCCGCGCGTAATTCCATCAGCATGGGCATCAAATGGCGCAAGGCCGCCGGCACATGGGCGAAGACCGCCAATTGCTCCTCAAATGGGCCATAGCCGGTGACATAGCGATGCCAGATATCGCGGAGTTCCGGTGTTAGTTCCTCGGGCGAGACTTCACGCACGCGGGCCATGGCTTTTCCCTTCTCAGCAGACATAAATCTTGCGCCGCTTGCCCCGGCCCGTCCACCCCTGGACTTGCTCAGGGCGCCGCGCGAAACTGCAAGTGACCAATCAGGAGGCCAAGGCGATGCGCAATACCGAAGAAATCTGGCGGCTGGTGGATGCCAAGGCGCCTGAGGCGATTGAACTCAGCGACCGCGTCTGGGGCATGCCGGAGCTTTGCTACGCCGAACACCGTTCCTGCGCCGAGCATACCGCCATGCTGGAAGCCCATGGCTTTCGCGTGACCACGAATGTGGCGGGCATCCCAACGGCGGTGATGGGCGAAGCGGGGGAAGAAGGCCCCATCATTGCGATCCTGGGCGAATATGATGCGCTGCCGGGGTTGTCGCAGGAAGCCGGCATTGCTGAACCGCGCCCATTGCCGGGCGATGGCAGCGGGCATGGCTGCGGGCATAACCTGCTGGGTGCCGCATCCCTGCTGGCCGCGAGTGCGGTGAAGGATTGGCTCGCGCAAAACGGCATCAAGGGGCGCGTGCGCTATTATGGCTGCCCGGCGGAAGAAGGCGGCGCTGCCAAGGGTTTCATGGTGCGCGCGGGCTGTTTTGATGATGTTGATATGGCGATTTGCTGGCACCCGGCGGCGTTTTCTGCGGTGAATGAGCCCGTTTCGCTCGCCAATACGCGCATTGATTTCAGCTTTGTTGGCCGGTCGTCGCATGCCGCCGCCGCACCGCATTTGGGCCGCAGCGCCTTGGATGCGGTGGAATTGATGAATGTCGGCGTCAATTACATGCGCGAACATATGCCATCCGATGCGCGTATTCATTATGCCTATCTGGATGCCGGCGGCATTGCGCCCAATGTGGTGCAGGGCACGGCCAAGGTGCGTTATCTGATCCGTGCGCGGGATTTGGTGGAATTGAACGGGCTTGTCACACGGGTGCGTAAAATCGCCGATGGCGCGGCGTTGATGACAGAAACCAGCGTCAGCACCAAGGTGGTGAGCGCGGTTTCGAATCTTATGGGCAATACGCCTTTGGAAAAGGCGATGTATGATAATTTCCAGCGCTTGGGCCCGCCGCAATTTGATGATGAAGATCGCCGCTATGCGCGCGAAATCCAGGCGACGCTGAAGCCCGAGGATATCGTTTCCGCCTTCCGTCGCCATGGCTTAGCGTCCGAGATGGAATTGCCGCTTTGCGACAAGATCGTGCCGCTGGAAAACAAGGGCTTTGGCGGCGTGGGGTCCACCGATGTCGGCGATGTGTCCTGGGCGGTGCCCACGGTGCAGGCGAGGGGTGCGACTTGTGCCATCGGCACGCCGGGCCATTCCTGGCAGCTGACGGCACAAGGCAAATCCGGCATTGCCCATAAGGGCCTGGTGCATGTGGCGAAAATCATGGCCGGCACGGCGGTGGATGCCATCGCCAATCCGGAAATCCTGGCCGCTGCCAAGGCGGATCACCAGAAGCGCATGGCAGTGACACCTTATGTTTGCCCTCTGCCGCCGGATGTGGAACCGCCGATCCAGATGTCGGCCTAACCCCCGCCTTGCTTTCGCCTGCTTTGGCGCCCATATGCACGGGGTTAGCGCGCCTTTCCGCGCGCCTCGCGCCCTGCCGGCTGCGTGATCGGTCCCCGCCGCTTCCCCGGAAGCGCGGTGCGGGCCCGGGTCGGCCAGGTCGCTTTTCCCACTAGGACGGTCCCAATCCCGCGGGGCTTTCTGCCCCGACCTGCGCAAAGCCCGGAAGGCCTTGCGCGGGTGATCAAGGATTCATCGTGACCGATACATTTGAGGCGCTGAACCTCAACCCCCTTCTCCTTCAGGCGTTGAAGGATGAGGGCTACAAGACCCCAACCCCCATCCAGGC
>JBILPX010000068.1:0-11720 GCA_044373565.1 Roseomonas sp. | reverse complement strand
GCGGCCATTCGCCGCCGTCGCGCCTGCACAGAATGCGGCGCGCGTTTCACGACTTTTGAGCGTGTGCAGCTACGCGAGATTACCATCATCAAGACCGATGGGCGGCGCGTGCCGTTCGAACGTGAAAAGCTCGCGCGGTCCATCCGTGTCGCTTTGCGCAAGCGCCCGGTGGATGAGGACCGCATCGAAAAACTGGTCAATTCCATCCAGCGTCGCCTGGAAACCGAAGGCGAAAGCGAAATCCCCTCCAACAAGATCGGGGAGATTGTGATGGAAACGCTGAAGGAATTGGACCAGGTGGCCTATGTGCGCTTCGCCAGCGTCTATCGCAATTTTGGCGAGGCGAAGGATTTCCAGTCCTTTTTGGGCGAATTGGGGCGGAAGGAATAGAGCATTTTCAAGCCAAGTGCACTCACTTGGCGACTCGGAAAATGCGACTAAACAAGGGTCTAGAGCATGTCTGATGAGCCAATGCGAAACGGACATGATCTAGCTCCAGCGTGGGGCTGGCCCAGATGATGCCGCGATGAATGATGATCTGCTTCACATGCGCGCGGCACTCGCCCTGGCGCGGCGGGGCCTGGGCAATGCCTGGCCGAACCCTGCCGTAGGCTGCGTGCTGGTGAAGGATGGCCGCGTGATTGGCCGCGGCTGGACCCAGCCCGGTGGCCGCCCCCATGCTGAAACCGAAGCTTTGCGCCGCGCCGGTGATGCGGCGCGCGGTGCCACGGCTTACGTCACGCTTGAACCCTGTTCCCATCACGGCCGCACGCCGCCCTGTTGTGAAGCGCTCGCCGAAGCGGGCATTGCCCGCGTGGTGATGGCGATGCGCGATCCTGACCCGCGCGTGAATGGCCGCGGCCTGGCCATGCTGCGCGGTGCTGGCATTGCCGTGGAAGAAGGGCTTTCGGCAGCCGAAGCCCGCGCGCTCAATGCCGGGTTTTTCCGCCGCATCCAGGCAGGCATGCCGGTGGTGACGCTGAAGCTTGCGTCCACACTTGATGGCCGCATCGCGACGGCTTCCGGTGAAAGCCGCTGGATCACCGGGGAAGCCGCGCGGCGCGAAGTGCATGCGCTGCGCGCGCGGCATGATGCGATTTTGGTGGGGTCCGGCACCGTTCTCGCGGATGATCCGGACCTGACCTGCCGCATCCCAGGCATGGAGCGTGTGCCGATGCTGCGCGTGGTGGCGGATGCCAGGCTGCGCACGCCACCCAGCACCCGGTTGGTGCAGAGCGCGGGCGTGGCGCCGGTGCTGATCATCACCGCGCCAGGCCATCCGCCGGCGGTGCAGGCGCCCTTCATGGAAGCTGGTGCGGATATTGTGACCGTGCCGGCCCATGCGGCTGGCGGGCTTGATCTGCCATCCCTGCTGCGCGCCCTTGGCCGGCGCGGCGTGACGCGCGTATTGGCCGAAGGCGGCGCGGGCTTGGCGGCGGCGCTGCTCCGGCAGGGTCTGGTGGACCGGCTGGCCTGGTTTCACGCCCCCGCCGTGATGGGTGGCGATGGGCATCCGGCGACTGAGGGCTTGCGTCTTGCCGCGCTCAGCGCCATGCCTCGCTTTCGTCGCACGGCCCTGAGGGAGATCGGCGATGATATGCTCTCTGAATTCGAACGGATCGAGGATTAGCGCCATGTTCACCGGCATTGTCACCGCACTTGGTACGGTCAGAGAGGTGCAGCCGATCGGCGGCGGGCATGATCTGCGCTTGGTAATGGGCGTGGCCCCCGACTTCCTGTTGCAACCAACGCCGGCTGTCCTTGGCGCTTCCATTTGCTGTTCGGGCGTTTGCTTGACGGTGGTGCAGTTGTCAGCGGATTCCTTCAGCGTGGATGCCTCGGCCGAGACGGTCGCCAAAACCACTTTGGGCGGCTGGAAGAAAGGCTCCAAGGTCAATCTGGAACGCGCGCTGAAACTTGGGGATGAATTGGGCGGGCATTTGGTCTCCGGCCATGTGGATGGCGTGGCGGAGGTGATTTTGGCGACGCCCGAAAATGCCTCGGTCCGCTGGCGCTTCCGCGCGCCGGAGGCTTTGGCGCCTTTCATCGCGTCCAAGGGATCGGTCGCACTTGATGGCGTTTCGCTGACCGTGAATGAGGTTGACGGCGCGACATTCGGCGTCAACATCATCCCCCATACCGCCGCGATGACGGGCTTTGGCACGTTGCAGCCCGGTGATCGCGTCAATATCGAAATAGACACGCTGGCCCGTTACGTCGCCCGCATGCTGGAGTTCAAGGCATGACTTCCCATTCAAGCAATACCGCCGTCCGTACATCCTTCGCTGACTTCATCTCACCGACCGAGGAATTGCTGGAAGAAGCACGTCGCGGGCGCATGTTCATCCTGGTGGATGATGAAGACCGTGAGAATGAGGGTGATCTGGTGATCCCCGCGCAATTCGCGACCCCGGATGCGATCAATTTCATGGCGCGTTATGCGCGCGGCCTGATCTGCCTTTCCATGACGCGTGCGCGCGTGGATCAGCTGGGCCTGCCGCTGATGGCGCAATCCAATGGCACGCGGCATCAAACCGCCTTCACCGTTTCCATCGAAGCGCGTGATGGCGTGACCACGGGGATTTCTGCCGCTGATCGCGCGCGGACCGTCGCAGTTGCGATTAATCCAGAAGTGGGGCGTGAGCATATCGTGACGCCCGGCCATGTCTTTCCGCTGGTGGCGCGGGAAGGCGGCACGCTGGTGCGCGCCGGCCACACGGAAGCGGCGGTGGATTTCGCGCGTCTTGCGGGGCTCAATCCCTCCGGCGTCATTTGTGAGATCATGAATGATGACGGCACCATGGCGCGCATGCCGGATCTGGTGGCCTTTGCGCAGCATCATGGGCTGAAGCTTGGCACCATTGCCGATCTGATCGGGCATCGCCGCCGGACCGAAAAGCTGGTGCGCCGTGTGCAGGAAGGTGAGGTTGAGCAGGCAATCGGCGGCACCTGGCGCGCCATTGTCTATGAAAGCACGGCGGCACCTGGTGAGCATCTGGCGCTAGTGAAGGGTGATGTCAGCACCGATGCGCCGGTGCTGGTGCGCATGCATGCGGCGTCTCTGTTCCGCGAAATCATCTCGGGACGCGGGCTTGGCGATTTGCACGCGGCGATGCGCATGATTGATGCGGCCGGGCGCGGCGTGGTGGTGCTGTTGCGCGACCCTCGGCCCGATGCGCTTTCCATTCGCCTGAAGCGCGGCGCCACGAATGCGATTGCGCCGGAAATCCGCGATTACGGCATTGGCGCGCAGATCCTGGAAGATCTTGGCGTGAAGCGCATCATTCGGCTTTCGAATAATCCGCGCCCGCTGATTGGGCTGGAAGGTTACGGGCTGCAAGTGTTGGAAACGCGCCCCCTTCCTTCGGAGAAGACGCCATGAGCACGATTGATAGCCCCACAAGAGGCAGCGCGCATCTTGCCGGCGATACGCCGCGCATTCTGGTAATCCAAGCGCCCTATTACCGCGATGTGGTCGAAGGCATGCGGCTTGGCGCCATGGCGGTGCTGCAGGATTTGAAGGCCGAGGTTGAAACCGTGGATGTCGCCGGTGGCTATGAATTGCCCGCTGCGCTGCGCATGGCAATGAGAGCCAGGCGGCGCTGGGATGGTTATTTGCTGCTGGGCTGTGTGGTGAAGGGTGAGACGGATCACTACACCTTCATCTGTGATGCCATCTGCCAGGGTGTCATGGATATTTCGGTGGAAAGCGGTGTGCCAATTGGCTTTGGCTTGCTGACGGTGGATAGTCTGGCGCAGGCGGAGGCGCGTTCACGCCCTGATCGCATGAACAAAGGCATGGAAGCAGCCCATGCGCTGGTTGCGCAAATCACCCTGGCGAGAAGTTGGGGATTGGCATGAAAGCCGAAAGGCGCGCGTCTGCGCGCCCACGCACCGGCGCCCGCGTTGCCGCGGTGCAGGCATTATTCCAAAGTGAGCATACGGGTGAGAGTGTTGAGACTGTCGCGGATCAATTCATCCGCCATCGTATTGCCGCGCCAGTGGGCCCGATTGAATTTGAAGAAGGCGGCGTGCCGGATGCGCATATTCCGCTGTTCCAGGCGATACTGAAGCAGGTGGCCGATCATGCCGAGGTGGCGGACGCCGCTATCAGGGATTGCCTGCAAAAGGGCTGGACTCTGGACCGGTTAGACCCTGTGCTGCGCGCGTTGTTGCGCGCTGCGACTGGCGAATTGATGCAGGAACATGAACCACCGGCGCGGGTTGTGATCAACGAGTATCTGGATATCGCGGCGGGCTTTCTGGATGAGGAAGCCATCCGCTACGCCAATGGCATGTTGGATACGCTGGCGCATCGGCTGCGCCCGGCGGATTTCGCGCCGGGCGCCTGAAGCGCGCCATGGGCCTGCCCCGTGAATTCGCCCTGATCGCGCGGCATTTCCGCCCGCTGGCGGGTGATGGCGCGCTTGATTTGGGTGATGATGCTGCGCTGCTGACACCGCCCGAGGGACAGCAATTGGTGCTGGCGGCGGATGCGCTGGTGGAAGGCGTGCATTTCCTGCCCGATGATCCGCCCGGCATGATCGCGCGTAAATTACTGCGGGTGAATCTGTCCGATCTTGCGGCGATGGGGGCGGCGCCGCTGGGTTATCTGATGACCACGGCCTTTACGCGCGGCACGTCGGATAGCTGGATTGCGGATTTCGTCGCGGGCTTGGCAGAAGATCAGCAGCGCTACGGCATTGCGGTGCTGGGCGGCGATACGGTGGCGACGCCCGGCCCCGCCTGTTTTTCGCTGACGATCATTGGCGTTGTGCCGCCGGGGCAGGCTTTGCATCGGCGCGGCGCGCGGATTGGCGATGATGTCTGGGTTTCCGGCAGCATTGGCGATGGTGCGCTTGGCTTGCGGGTATTGCAGGGAAGCTTGGCGGCAGATGCTGAAGGCCATCTGGCGCGGCGGTATCACTTGCCGGAGCCTCGCTTGGCGCTTGGCCAGGCGCTACGAGATGTGGCGCGGGCGGCGATGGATGTCTCCGATGGGTTGGTGCAGGATTTGGGGCATCTCTGCCGCGCGGCAGGGTGTGGGGCGGAGATTATCGCCGATGCTGTGCCGCTTTCCGCTGCCGCAAGCGCCGCGCTTGCTGGCGATGCGGCACTGTTGCCGCTGATCCTGACCGGCGGCGATGATTACGAATTGCTGTTTGCCGCTGCGCCCGAAGATGCGGATGCTGTGCAGGCCGCCAGCATCAAGGCTGGCGTGCAGGTGGCGCGGCTTGGACGCTTCATCGCCGGTGAGGGCGTTGTGGTGCGTCATGCGTCCGGTGCCGCCATCACGCTACCACAAGGTGGCTGGAGCCATTTCTGACGCGGCTTATTTCTCCCTTTGCCCAGACGCCTAATCGCCGCTATCCGTTGGGCGGAGCGCTTCGAACATTTCCGTCACCGCCGCGTAATCGCGGCACCCGCAGCGCGCCATATTCGCTCGGCGCAGTTCATTTTTTGTAATAAAAATACCATGTCCGAAACGACAAGCTTACCGCGCTTTAAGAAGGCCGTGGCTGCATCAGGCTGTCGCTAAAGCGAATGGAAACAGTCACTATTTTTTTTGATGCGTAACGACTTGCCAGTATATCGGCATGCAGTCTATAGAAGCTCTCTACATCATTTGTAGGGAGGCTCAAATGATTCGTCGCCTATTTCTTGCCCTTCCTCTGCTCACCGCCATCGGCGCCGGCTCGGCCCACGCCCAGAGTTGCGATACGCGCTTCAACTTCCACAACCGTTCGAGCACCACGGTCGTCGAGTTTTATTTTGACCGCTCGAGCAGACCGGATTTTACACGTGACGAGCTCGGCGCCGGAACCTTGCCCTCTGGCCAGACCAAGAGCTTCGCTGCCAGCTATTCCGGCCTCTATGATTTCCGGGCCGTGCTGCAGGATGGCCGCCGCGTCGATTTGTTCCGGATCGACATCTGCCGTGTTACAGACATCACCCTCACTGATGCTGGAATGACTGCCCAATAAGCTATTCGCTGGAGGATGCTGAGCGGCGCGGCAGATCTTGCCACGCCGTTTTCGCGCCGGTCCGCTGTGGTCGGCGAAAAAAATGTCCGCACCAGATTAGCCCAATAGGGAAGTGCGGACATTTGCTGTGTTATGGATTAGGCGAATTTTCCGAGTAGCCAAGTCGTTTCACTTGGCTTGAAAATACCCTACTTGTCCTTCTGGCCGAGCGCGTAACCGCCGCCATCGGTTGGGCGGAGCGCTTCGAACATTTCCGTCACCGCCGCGTAATCGCGATAGCCGCAGCGCGCCAATGGCTGCGCCTTCGCCGTATCGAAACGGCCATCGGTGATATAGGCTTCATCTATGTGAACGCCGACCACCTGGCCGATGATGATCCAACCCTTGACGGGCGCGCCATGCATATCCTGCAACTGCATGGAATGCGTCACCTTGCATTCCAAAGCGGCCGGTGCAGCGGCGACGCGCGGCGCCTTCACAATGCGGCAGGGTGCGGTGGCAAGGCCGGCGGCTTCGAATTCACTGACACCTTCCGGCAAAGAGTCTGAGGAAATGTTCATGGCATCAAATAGCGGGCGCGTGCAGAGGTTGAACACGAATTCCCCGGTGGCGATGGCATTGGCGGCGCTGTGCTTCATGCTTTCGCTGGTGAAGGCCAGCATGGGCGGGCTGGAATGCACGGCGTTGAAGAAGCTATAGGGCGCCAGATTGGGTCGGCCTTGCTGATCCAGGCTGGAAATCCAGCCGATTGGGCGCGGCGCGATAATGGCCTTGAAGGGGTCATGCGGCAGGCCATGACCAAGATGGGGTTCGTAGAACATGCGAAAGCCTTTCGTGCGGTTGCACCTGCTGTAACCCTGGTGGTGGATTGAGGGAAGCGCGCTTTTGATCGGTCGTATTTTCCGAGTCGCCAAGCGATTTCGCTTGGCTTGAAAATGCTCCGGGTACAAAAGGGGCGATGAACCCGAAACTCATTCTGGGACTGGCCTTTGGCTTTGCCTCCGCCCTGATTTGGGGCGGCCATGCGGTGGTGGCGCGACCCGTGCTGGCGGATGGCAGCTTCGGCAGCTTTGACCTGGTGGCGTTTCGCTATGGTGTTGGTATGATGGCGCTGCTGCCCTTTGCCTGGGCGGCTCGGGCCACGCTGCTGCGGCTTGGGCTGCGGCGGATCCTGTTGTTGGCGCTGTTTGGTGGCGCGCCCAATCTGATGCTGTTCCTGGTGGCGCTGGTCTATGCGCCGGCATCGCATGGCGGCACCATTGCGCCCATGACGGCGCCGATTGTCGGCGCGATCCTGGCGATACCCTTGCTGAAGGAATGGCCCACGCAGGGCCGGGCGCTGGCGCTCGCAGCCATGGTGATGGGGGTATTGATGATTGGCTGGGATGGCGTGATGGGCGATTACCCCGGCGCCTGGCGCGGCGATTTACTGCTGATGGCCTCCGGCGCCACTTGGGCGGTGTTCACCCTACTGCTGCGCCGCTGGCAGGTGCCGGCGATACCAGCCACCGCGGCCATCACCATTGTCTCTGGCTTGGCGATCCTGCCCTTCTGGCTGCCGCTGCGCGCGGCAGAGGTGTTTGCCATGCCGGCGGGCTTGGTGCTGTTCCACCTGATCGCGCAGGGCCTGGTGCTGGGCTGTGTGGCGATGTTCTTCTTCGCCCGCGCGGTGGAGCTTTTGGGGGCGACGCGCGCAGCCACGCTTTCTGTCATGGTGCCGGTGGTGGCGCTGCTGCTGGCGGGGCTTTGGTTGCGTGAACCGCTTTCCCTGCTGCAAATTCTGGGGGCAGGCTTGGCCGTTGCTGGGATGCTCGCTGCGGTGCTGTTCACCGGAAGGAAAAGCGCATGAATGCCGTCTCAACGCCTATGCCCCCCAGCCTTTGGGCCGCCACCGCGCCCGCGCCCCCCGCGACGGAACCGCTGCTGGGTGAAGCGCGCACCGGGGTTGCCGTGGTGGGCGCTGGCTTTACCGGGCTATCGGCGGCGTTGCATTTGGCCGAAGCCGGCGTGCCTGTGACGGTGCTGGAAGGCGCGGAGATCGGCTGGGGCGCTTCCGGGCGCAATAACGGCCAGGTGATTCCCAATATGTCGCGCCTTGATCCCGATGCCATTGTGGCGAGTGTCGCGCGTGAGCATGGCGGGCGCGACAAGGGCGAAGAATTGGTTGGCCTCATCCGTGACAGTGCGTCCCTGGTGTTTGACCTTATCCGCAAGCATGGCATCCAGGCGGAAGCGGTCCAGAATGGCTGGATTCAGCCGGCGCATCGGGCTTCACGCATGAAGCTGGTAGCCTCGCGCGTGGAACAATGGGGCCGCCGAGGTGCCCCGGTGCGCATGGTGGATCGCGCGGAAATGGCCTCCCTCGCCGGCACGGATTACTGGCATGGCGGGTGGGAGAATAAGACCGGCGGGCGGATCAATCCGCTGGGTTATGCGCGCGGCCTGGCAGCGGCAGCGATGCGCGCGGGGGCGGTGGTGCATACCGGAAGCCCGGTGCGTGCCATCAGGCAGGTGCCTGGCGGTTGGGCGGTGGAAACGCCGCGCGGGGTTTTGCATGCGGAGCGCGTGATCATCGCCACCCATGCCTATACGGGGGATTTCTGGCCGGGGCTGAAGCACAGCATTGTGCCTGTGCGGTCATATCAGATGGGCACATCGGTGCTGTCGGATAATGTACGCAAATCCATCCTGCCGCAGGGGCATGCGCTGTCGGACACACAAGGCGATCTTTATTTCTATCGCTTCGATGCGAATGGCCGGCTGGTCACCGGTGGCGGCTTGATTGTGCCCTTTGGCTGGGAAGGGCGCATTCGCGCGCGCATCACGGAACGGGTGAAGCGCGTCTTTCCGCAAATTGGCGATGTGCAATTCGATTACATCTGGTGGGGCTATGTGGCGGCCACTGATGACAAGATGCCGCATGTCTATGAATTGGCGCCTGGCGTGCTGAGCTGGACCGGCTGCAATGGCCGCGGGGTGGCTTTGGCCACTGCGCTCGGGCGTGAATTGGCCAAGGCGAGCAATGGCACCCCGCTAGGGGAGATTGCCGCCCCGGTGGAAAAGAAGCTGCGCCAGATTGCCGGGCATGAATTCCGTGCCTTTGGCATTGCCTGGACCATGGCGCAAAATCGCTTGCGTGATGGGCGGGATTGAAGGTTTGGCGGTTTTCCGCCGCTGCTGGTAATAGGGTTTCCGAAAAAGCGGCCTTCGCGCCGCGAGAAAATTGCTGGTTGGAGAATAGGCCAATGACACCGCCGCTTGATGTCGCCGCCTCGGCGCGCCCGGAAAATTTCCGCTATTCACCCATGTTCCCACTTGGCACCGATACCACGCCCTGGCGCAAGCTGCCGATTGATGGCATCTCAACCATGCAGGTGGATGGCAAGACCGTGCTGAAGGTGAAGCCCGCCGCGCTGGAAGCCCTCGCTTTCCAAGCCTGCAAGGATGTGTCCCATCTGCTGCGCCCGGCGCATCTGGCGCAGCTTGCAAAAATTTTGACGGACCCGGAAGCGAGTGCGAATGATCGTTTTGTTGCACTCGATCTGCTGAAAAACGCCAATATCGCCGCCGGCGGTGTTTTGCCGATGTGCCAGGATACCGGCACCGCAATTGTCTTCGGCAAGAAGGGCCAGCGCGTTTGGGTGGAAGGCGATGAGGAAGAGGCGCTGTCTTACGGCGTGCATCGCACCTATACGGAAACCAATCTGCGCTATTCGCAAATGGCGCCGATCACGATGTATGAGGAAAAGAACACCGGCAATAACCTGCCCGTGGAATTTTCCATCATGGCGCAGCCCGGCGATCATCATGCTGATGAACTGCATCTGATGTTCGTACTGAAGGGCGGCGGATCAGCGAATAAGACCTTCCTGTTCCAGCAAACCCGCGCTGTGCTGAACAAGCCGAAGCTGCTGGCGTTTTTGGAAGAAAAGATCAAGACACTCGGCACCAGTGCCTGCCCACCCTATCACCTCGCGATTGTCATTGGCGGCACCAGCGCGGAAGCGACGCTCAAGACCGTGAAGCTGGCCAGCACGAAATGGCTGGATGCGCTACCGAATTCGGGCGATCTTTCCGGCCATGCCTTCCGTGATACGGAATTGGAAGCGGAGGTGCATAAGCTCACGCAGAACCTTGGCATTGGCGCGCAATTCGGCGGCAAGTATTTCTGTCATGACGTGCGCGTGGTCCGCCTGGCGCGGCATGGCGCGAGCCTGCCGATTGGCATTGGCGTTTCCTGTTCCGCCGATCGTCAGATCAAGGCGAAGATCACGCCGGAGGGTGTTTTCGTCGAGGATCTGGAACATGATCCGGCGAAATATTTGCCAGAAACCACCACCGATATTCTGAATGGTGAGGTGGTGAAGATTGATCTGTCCCGCCCCATGAGCGACATCCGCGCGACGCTCTCAAAGTATCCCGTGAAAACGCGGGTCAGCCTGACCGGCACCATGGTTGTGGCGCGCGACATTGCGCATGCGAAATTGCAGGAACGCATTGATGCTGGGCAGGGTCTGCCGCAATATATGAAGGACCACCCTGTTTATTATGCGGGTCCGGCCAAGACGCCGACCGGCATGGCCACCGGTTCCTTCGGCCCCACCACGGCGGGGCGGATGGATTCCTATGTGGAAGCCTTCCAGAGCGCCGGCGGTTCCATGGTGATGCTGGCCAAGGGTAATCGTTCAAAGGCTGTTCTGAATGCCTGCAAGAATTATGGCGGCTTCTATTTGGGTTCGGTTGGTGGCCCCGCCGCGCGGCTCGCGCAGGACTGCATCAAGAAGGTGGAAGTGCTGGAATACCCGGAACTCGGCATGGAAGCCGTTTGGCGGATTGAGGTTGAGGATTTCCCTGCCTTCATCGTCATGGATGACAAGGGCAATGATTTCTATGAGGGGTTGGAGTGAACCAAGCGCAGGACCGCCGCCTGCCGGCGCGCTTCATGCTGCCGGTGACGGGCTTCATCCTATCCGGGATCATGACCATCATGATTTCCGGCATCTCAACGCTGCTGGCTTTGGGGCCGGGGGCTGAGTTTCTGGCGCGCTGGCCGATTGCCTGGCTTTCTTCCTGGGTCATTGCCTTCCCGACCGTGTTGGTGGTGCTGCCAATCGTGCGACGGATTGTCGCGCGCATTGTCGCACCACCGTGACAGGATAGAACCGATGCTGGAACTGAGACCGAATTGCGAATGCTGCGGGCGGGATTTGCCGCCGGAAAGCCGCGATGCGCTGATCTGTTCCTTTGAATGCACCTAGTGCGTGGATTGCACGCGCACAAAACTGCCGAGTGGGCTTTGCCCGAATTGCGGCGGGGAATTGCTCCGCCGCCCGATCCGCCCGGCAGATAAGCTTACGAAATTTCCAGCCTCCACCGAACGCAAATTCCGCCCTGAAAAATGCGGCGGGCCATTGACCGCGTGATAGGGACATAACGCCATGAATGAACGCCGCTTGATTTCCTCCGGTTCCAAATTCGAAGGGGAAATCGGCTATTCCCGTGCGGTGGTGGATGGCGATCATGTCTGGGTGTCCGGCACCACGGGCTATGATTACGCCACCATGACCATCGCGCCTGATGTAGTGGCGCAGGCGGAACAATGCTTTGCCAATATCAGCCGCGCGCTGGCTGAAGCCGACTGCAGTTTGGATGATGTGGTGCGCGTGCTGACCATTGTGCCGCGGCGCGAAGATTGGGAGCCCTGCTGGCCGGTCTTTCGCAAGCATTTCGGCAAGG
>JBILPX010000330.1:0-3618 GCA_044373565.1 Roseomonas sp. | reverse complement strand
ATGGGCAATGAACTCCGCAACATCATTTCCAGTGGTAATGGCAATGACACACTGAATGGCCAGGGCGGCGATGATGAGATTTCTGGCGGCGAGGGGAATGATCTTCTGATTGCCGCCGTCGGAGCCCGATACCTGGACGGCGGCGCTGGCGATGATGTGATCCTGATAGGGGGCACCGACCTTGCCGCGATCATGGCGCAGTTCAGCCTGCCGTAATATGAACATTACAAAGCCGTGCGGGGGTTAGGCTTCTGTTGCCACCAGTCCCCTTTGCGCCAATCACGTCAAGCCGCGGCGCAGGAATAACCCAACCGGCACCATGCCGGGGATTACCTGCTCTACGAAAACCTCTAGCCGCGTCAGGAATGCCGGTAAGGCCGAAGGTGGCGCCGGCGCAGCGCCGAGTGCGGTGATCAAGCCAGGTGCGGCAAGGCGCGCGGCTTCTACGGCGGTGTCTCGCCAATGCGCCAAGCCTCCATCGGCGCGCAACGGCGCAAGCATATCGGGCAGCCGCGCCAGAACATCCGGCCATAATGCCAGATGCAAATAAAGGCTCGGCACCACCGCGCCATCGGAAAGCCCATGCGCGGCCGTCAGGGCATGAATTTGCGCCTGTAGCGCCGGGGGCAAGGCCGCAAGCCGGGGCAATGGCGGCGGGGCGGGCAGCATCGGGCCACGCGAGGCGGGCACCATCGGCGCACCAGGCGCCATGCCCTGCTGGCGCAGCAATATCGCTGTCAGCAGGCCAAGATTCGTCGCATTGCCGCGATGATAAACCTCCACCAGCGCGGCAATACCGGCCGGCACGGCAGCAGGCGCCGGAGCAGAGGCAGGCAGCGTGATGGCCTCCGTTATGCCATCCCGCGCCGCCGCTGCCGCACCCGAAGCAAGCGCTGGTGCGGCCTGCGCCCAAAGCCAATCGAGCACACCAGGCAAGGCAGCGGCATGGCGCCAGATCAGGTTCACCTGGCCAATGCCAATCCCCTCATTCAAGCCAGCATAAATCGCGGCAATCGCGAGTGGGGCTTCCGCTTCGCGGATTTCGGGAAGGCTGGTGGCGGACATGGTTTGGCATTCCTTTGGCGGGGCATGATGGGGCGCAAGCCCGGCCTTAGCCATCCCCCGTAAACAGCCTTTGCCAAGCCCGCGCACTTCGTTACATTCCCCCAACACATGCCAAGCGCGCCACCTCTGCCGGAAATTGAAGCCTTCATCGCCCGTTGGTCCGGCACCGCGCAGGCAGAACGCGCCAATTACGCCCGCTTCCTGGATGAGCTTTGCCCCATCATTGAAGTGCCAAAGCCAGACCCTGCCACGGGTGCCGGCGGCGATTACCGCTATGAACGCGGTGTCGCGCATCGGGAAGCCGATGGCAGCAAAAGCAATCGCCGGATAGACCTGTACAAGCGCGGTTGCTTCGTTCTGGAAGCCAAGCAATCCGGCGCCGCGCCCAAGCAAACCCCGCTGTTTGCCCTGGGCGAGGCAGACCGCCGCGCCGGCATTCGCCGCAGCCCCGGCTGGGCGCAAGCCATGCTGAAGGCCAAGGGCCAGGCGGAAGGCTATGCGCGGGATTTGCCGGCAGAAGAAGGCTGGCCACCCTTTGTCATTGTTTGCGATATCGGCTTTTGCTTCGACATCTACGCGGATTTCACCGGCACCGGAAAGCACTACGCGCAATTCCCAGACCGCGAGAATTTCCGCCTTTATCTGGATGATCTACGCCGGCCCGAAATGCGCGCCCGGCTGCGCGCCATCTGGACCGAACCGCTGGCGCTGGACCCCAGCCGGGAAAGAGTGCGCGTCACGCGCGATATCGCGGCATTTCTGGCGCTTCTGGTAAAGGCTTTGGAAACACGCCACGCGCCGCAGCCTGTCGCCATTTTCCTCATGCGCTGCATTTTTTCCATGTTCGCGCAATCGGTCGGGCTTTTGCCTTCGCCCACATCCTTCACGGAATTGCTGGAAGACTGCCGCAAGGACCCGAAGGCCTTTCTGGTCTTGGTTGGGGATTTATGGCGCCACATGAATGCGGGCGGGTATTCGTCTGCCATGCACGCCACGGTGCGCCGCTTCAATGGCGGGCTATTCGCCCCCGGCCCGCATGGTGCGGCGGAACCCCTGCCGGTGGATGCGGATATGCTGCAATTGCTGATTGAAGCATCGCGGCGCGATTGGGCGGATGTGGAACCGGCCATTTTTGGTTCCTTGCTGGAAAATGCCCTGGAAAAACAGGAAAGATCAGAACTGGGCGCGCATTTCACGCCGCGCGCTTTTGTCGAAAGACTGGTTTTGCCCACCGTGATGGAACCGCTACGCCTGGATTGGGATGGGGTGAAGGTGGCCGCCGTAAAACTGGCGGATGAGGACAACAAGAAAGCCGCAGCGGCGGAATTGCGCGGCTTTCACGCCAAGCTTTGTGCGACGCGCGTTTTGGACCCCGCCTGCGGCACCGGCAATTTCCTGTATGTGACTCTGGAATTGATGAAGCGCCTGGAAGGCGAAGTGCTGGATTTTCTGGCCGATATCGAAGGCATTGAAGGCGATAGGCTGGATGTCGCCGGGGTCAGCGTGGACCCGCATCAATTCCTCGGCATCGAGAAAAACCCGCGCGCCGTGCCGGTGGCGGAATTGGTGCTGTGGATTGGCTATTTGCAATGGCATTTCCGCACGCGCGGCAATGCCCCACCGGCCGAGCCCATTTTGCGCGACTTCAAGAATATCCGCGAAGGCGATGCGCTGCTGACCTATGCGCGCGAAGAACCGGAACGCGATGATAAGGGCCGGCCCATCACGCGCTGGGGCGGGCAAACCAAGCCGCACCCTGTCACCGGGGAAATGGTACCGGATGAGGCTGACCAAATCCCCATACTGCGCCCGGTGGACCCGAAGCCAAGCCTTTGGCCAGAGGCGGAATTCATCATCGGCAATCCGCCCTTTATCGGTGCGAAGAAATTGCGTGACGAATTGGGCGACGGCTATGCGGAGGCGCTTTGGAAAGCCTATCCCAAGGTGCCGAAATCCGCAGATATTGCCTTGCATTTCTGGTGGAAGGCGGCGCAGGCCCTGTTAGGGGGCAAGTTAGTCAAGGGCAAGGCGGCAGGGTTGGTGACGCAGCGCTTTGGTTTTATTACCTCAAACAGTATTCGTCAGGTTTTTTGCCGTCGCGTGGTGGCGGATGCTTTAGGCGGTGAAACGCCACTACACTTGGCGTATGCAATTCCGGATCATCCATGGGTTGGTGGGGCTGACACGGCTGCGGTACGGATTGCACTCACGGTGGCCGAAGTCGGCCACGGTAAGGGAACATTGGCGCGGGTAGTCACGGAAGCGCCTGGCAGTGATGGCGTTCCATTAGTCGTAATAAGCGAGGAGTATGGCCACATCAATGCCGATCTAACGCTTGGGTTGAGCGGTAGCCATGTAAAGGCGCTTAGGGCTGGTGAAGGTCTTGCTAGTCCAGGGATCAAGCTTCACGGTGCTGGATTTATTGTAAATCCGGCACAAGCGGCTGCGCTTGGGTTAGGCAAAACTGATGGTCTCGAGTTTCATATACGGCCTTACTTAAATGGGCGCGACCTACAGCAGAATTCGCGCGGCATGATGGTGATTGATACGTTC
>JBILPX010000329.1:0-3638 GCA_044373565.1 Roseomonas sp. | reverse complement strand
CGATGGCAATCACCCAATCGCCCACTTCCGATTGATCCGAATTGCCAAAAGCAACAGCGGCCAAGGGCTTGTCGTGCTTGATGCGCAGCACAGCGATATCCGTGCGCGGGTCCGTGCCCACCAATTCGGCGCGAATGCTGGTGTTGTCCTGCAGGATCACGTTGATTTCATCGGCGCCATCAATCACGTGGTTATTCGTAACGACGATACCTTCCTGCGCATCAATGATGAAGCCGGACCCAAGCGATTGCGCACGGCGCGGGCGCTGCTGCGGGCCTTCACCCTGCCCCTGGCCGGGTGGGCGATTGCGATTGAAGAAATCGCGAAAGAATTCCTCAAAAGGGCTACCCGGGGGCAGCTGCGGCATTTCCGGCGCATTGGGCCGCCCCGCGCGCGGCGTGACATTTTTAGAAGTGGAGATATTCACCACCGCCGGCAGCAATTCCCGCGCGAGCGGCGCGAAGCTTTCCGGCGCGCGTTGCTGCGCCTGGGCCGGGGTGATCAGTGGCAGGGGGGCAAGCGGCGCCAGGGCCATGGCACCGGCAAGGGCAAGATGGGCTATACGCAAGGAAACTCTCCTCAAGGAATGTATGAACCGGTGTGGCAGATTGGCACCTTCGGCGAGAGTATAGGTCATTTCTCTGCAACGAAGTGCGACAAATAGCGACAGCTTCACAACAGCTTGAGAAGCCAGGCAAGGCCAATGCCGCCCGCCGCGGCGACCAGCCCGCCAATCCTGAGCCGCGCCTCAGGTGTTTCAGCAAGGCTCGCCAAAGCGCGGCGCATCAGGCCGGGGGCAATGGCATAGGCCAAGCCCTCCAGGGCCAGCACGACGGCTATGCCCTGGAGAAGCGCGGAGAAGCTCACCTTGGCGGAGGTGCCGGAAGGCCATTCGGGCTTTCGCGGAAGTAGCGGAAGAATTCCGAATCTGGCGTCAGCACCAGCCGAGTGTCGCCTTCGGCAAAGGCTTCACGATAGGCCTGCATGGTACGCCAGAATTGGAAGAAGGCCGGGTCGCGCTGGAAGGCTTCCGCGAAAATGCGAATGGCTTCCTGTTCGCCCTGACCGCGCAGGATATCGGCCTGCGCCTGGGCTTCCGCGATCAGGACGGTGCGTTCACGCTCAGCGCTTGCGCGCACGCGCTGCGCCACTTCCGCACCTTCAGCGCGGGCTTCGCGCGCCACGCGTTCACGTTCGGATTGCATGCGCGACAAGATGGCTTGGGTATTTTCGCCCGGCAGATCAGCGCGGCGAATGCGCACATCTTCCACGGCAATGCCAAATTGGCGCGCTTCCTCATTCACCTGCCGGCGGATTTCGCCCATGATCCGCGTACGATCCGTGGACAGTACAGAAAGCAAAGGCTCATTGCCCAGCACGCGGCGCAAGGATGAGGTGACGATGGAATTGAGCCTAGCGCGAATGCCCGCTTCGGTCGCACCCACTGTCTGGAAGAAGCGCAGCGGATCGGTGATGCGATAGCGCGTGAAGCTATCCACAATCAACCGGCGCTGATCGCCCAAGATCACTTCTTCGCCCGGCGCATCGAAATCCAGCAAGCGGCGATCGAAGGTGATCACCGATTGGATGAAGGGCACCTTCCAATGCAGGCCGGGTTCCTGAATCACCTTGCGCGGTTCGCCGAATTGCGTGATCAGCACCTGCTGCGTCTGATGCACCGTGAACAGCGTGGAAGACGCGGTGAAAATTGCCGCGGCAAGAATGCCGAGCAGAATAATGGAGCGATTCATCGCGGCACCCCCGGACGGTTTTGCATCATGGGCGCGGCGGCGGCACCCGGTGGCAGCGGCGCGGGTCGCGCCTGAGGTGCAGCGGCAGGCGGCTGTCGCGCGCTGCCAGTTTCCCCCAATTGCAGGAAGGGCACCACGCCCTGCAAGCGGTCATCCACAATGACCTTGGGGTTACGGCGGAAGATTTCTTCCATGGTTTCCAGATACATTCGGCGCGTGGTCACATCGCGCGCCTGTTCATAGGCAGAAAGGACGGATAGGAAGCGGGCACTTTCACCGCCCGCACGCGCCACTTGGCTTTCGCGGAAGCCTTGGGCTTCCTGGCTCATGCGTTCAGCCTCACCGCGGGCGCGGGGAATGATGTCATTGCGGAAGCTTTCGGCTTCATTGCGCAAACGCTCACGGTCCGCATTGGCGCGCTGCACATCGCGGAAGGCGTCAACCACCTGGGCTGGTGGGTCCACCTTCTGCAATTGCACCTGCGTCACTTCAATGCCGGCCTTGTATTGGTCCATGATCACCTGGGCACCGCGGCGCACTTCCTGTTCAATCTGGGCCCGCGCTTCAGTCAGCGCGGGCTGGATGGGGGTGCGCCCGATCACTTCGCGCATCACGCTTTCAGCCGCGGCTTTCACCGTGCTTTCCGGGTTGCGCGTATTAAACAGGAATTCGCCCGCATCGCGGATACGCCAGAAGACGGCGACATCAATGTCAATGATATTCTCATCACCTGTAAGCATCAGGCTTTCTTCCAGCACATCGCGCGCCGCCATGACGCGCCCGCCGGTCGGCGAGGCATCTTGCGCGCCAATGAAGCCGATATCCACACGGTTGATGCGCGTCACGCGCGGCGTGGTCACGCTTTCAACCGGCCAGGGCAAGCGATAATTCAAGCCGGGCTGGGCGGTATGGCTGAAGGCGCCAAAGCGCATGACCACGCCCAATTCATCAGGCTGCACCCGATAGAACCCGGAAAGCCCCCAGCCGACGGCCAGCACTATGCCAATCAGGGC
The DNA here is from genome assembly GCA_044373565.1 of Roseomonas sp. Lineage (GTDB taxonomy): Bacteria > Pseudomonadota > Alphaproteobacteria > Acetobacterales > Acetobacteraceae > Neoroseomonas. The sequence goes on along the minus strand of JBILPX010000329.1, from coordinate 874 downwards.
GAAAAGCTTGCCGCTGCCCGCGCCGCCGCTGGGTAATACGCGGCGAATCGCTTCCTGCGCTTGGCGGATCGCATCATCTATGTCAGGGCCACGGCCACCCTGGCCGCCGCCGCCGCCACCGCCACCCGAAGGCGGCTGGCCCCAAGGGCCCTGCGGGCGCGGATTGCCCCAGGGGCTTTGACCGCCACTATTATTATTATTCCAGGGCATGAAAGGCGTGGCCTCCAGCAGGTGAACGTCAAAAACGAAAGGCCCAAAGCTGGGCGGGATGCTTCAAGCGGGAAGCCAACCCCCATATAGAGGCGAGCGACCCTCCCGGAAAGCAGCTAACAGCGCTGTAATGCCGGGTCGGGCGGATATTGACCATGGGTAGGGGCTTTTCAAGCGATGGCGGATGATTTGGCGGCAGCGGTGACAAAAGCGCTGACGGCGGTGAAGGACCCGGCTTCGGGTCAGGATGTGGTGGCAGCAGGCATGGTGCAGGGCCTGGTGGTGCGCGATGGCATGGTCCATTTCGCCCTGCAGGTAGCGCGGGAAGCCGCCGCCAGCATGGAACCGGTGCGCGCCGCGGCCGAAGCTGCCGCCCGCGCCGTGCCGGGGGTGATTTCCGCGACCGTGGTGCTAACCGCGCATCGTGCCGAAGCGGCCCCGCCCGCCCGCCCGGCCGCCCCGCGCGGCCCGGCAACCCCTGGTCCCATGCTGCTTTCCGATGTCAGGGCGATCATCGCGGTCGCCTCCGGCAAGGGGGGCGTTGGCAAATCCACCACTGCGGTCAATCTGGCCGTGGCCTTGGCGGCGGATGGGCTCAAGGTTGGGCTTTTGGATGCGGATATCTACGGGCCTTCGCTGCCACAAATGCTGGGCACCCGCGAAA
>JBILPX010000067.1:0-11828 GCA_044373565.1 Roseomonas sp. | reverse complement strand
CGCGGCCCCTGACCAGCCCGCGCCGGGATCAATCGGGAAAACCGGGCGCGGCAGGCGCTTCCAGGGGAAATTGACCAGAACGGGGCTGGTGAGGCCGGGCACATCCACTTCAAGAATGCGCCCATCGGGGAAGAATTCATCAAAGCCAGCGCGGAAATGCCCGCGCGATTTCACCACCACCACCTTTGCGGCGGCGATATCAATGCCGAACATCTCAATCATGCGTGGTTCATGGCATTGGCGCCGGAGGCTCGCCAGCACCACGCGGATGCCGCTGCCTTCCAATTCCAGCAGCGCCGCCGGGCCAAGATCAAAGGCGCGCCCGGCCATGGTGCCGCGCCTGCCAATACCCTTGCCGTCCGACAGCTTCAGGATGCGCGCGGGGGCTGCAAAGGTTGCGGAAAACTCGCTGGGATTGCGGTTGAAGGTGGCGACGAAGCGCGCGCCCTCACCCAATCTATGCGCTTCCGCGGCCAGGTCAGGATCAACGAAATTGGCCAGCACCACGCCCGCGACACCCGCCTCATGCAGGGCGCGCAGCACATAGGCAGTATTGCCGCGCCCGCCGCCGCCGGGATTATCGGCGACATCGGCAATCAGCACGGGGGCAGCGCCCTCGCCAGCCGCTTTGGCGCGCGCCGTCACATCTGCCAGCGATGAAAGCTTCGCCACATAACGCTGCCGATCCGCCCAGGTGGCGCGAGCGATCTCCCGCGCCGCCGCATCAGCAAGCGCCTGGTCCTCGCCGCGTGCCGTGACAATCACCGTCATGCCGCATTTGGGCAAATCGGAAAAAACAAAGCCGCCGCAGATGGAAGCATTGGCAATGCGTGGGTCACGCGCCATCAGCGCCTCACATTCCGCCATGCGATCCGCATAGGGGCCGCGCGCTGTCAGCAGGCTGACCGATGGCGGTGTGATGGGCAGGCGCAGGAAACCGCGCGCGAATCGCGCGCCGTCCAAGGCTTCGCGCAACAAATCCGCAGCTTCGGCGGCGCGTTCGCGCATATCCACATGCGGGTTGGTGCGATAACCGATGAAGGCATCCACCGCGCCAATCAGCTTTTCGCTGATATTGCAATGAAGGTCATGGGTGCAAAGGATCGGCACAACAGGTCCCACAATGGCGCGCACCATCGCCGCCATGGTGCCATCACTATCCTCATCGCCTGTTGCGCTGCTCGCGCCATGATTGGCGATATAGACACCATCCAAGGGCAAAGCCGCCGCCAAGCCAGTCCGCATTTCATCAAACGCGTCATTGAGCAGGCTTTGATCGATGGGGCCCCCTGGCGGAGCCGCCATCATCAGAATCGGCACGGGCACCCAGGGCCCGGTTTCATCCATGCGCCCGTAGAAACCCGGAATTTCCGACGGTAAATGGCTGACCGGCTGCCGCGCGAGGCGCGATATCGCTTCCCCCCTTTCCAGGCATTGGCGGGCGAAATCTTCCTTGACCGTGACTGGCGCGAAGGCATTAGCCTCAAGATGCAGGCCAAGAATGGCAATGCGCGGTGCGCGGTGCGTTTGCTGACCCATTTCTGTAACAACCCCCGGGATAGACGTGTCGAGTGACTTGTATAAACTCATAGGCCAGAAACGATAATTGAGGGGAAGTTTGCTCGGGACGCAATCCACCACCGCCGAGGCTGGGGGGAAAGCCTTGCCGCATTTCGCGGTAGGGATCGCCGCGCCCGATCTACGCCCTTGGCTTGGCGGCAATTGCGGCATTCCCGGCGTTTGGTCCTTTACCGCCGCAGCACCTGGCCCGCATCTGGCGCTGGTGGCGCTGACGCATGGCAATGAAATCGCGGGCGCCATTGTGCTGGCCGATATGCTTGCCGCCGGCATCCGACCGGAACGCGGGCGGCTTAGCGTGATCTTTGCCAATATCGAAGCCTTCGAAACCTTTGATCCGGAAAACCCGACCGCCACGCGCTATCTGGAAGAAGACCTGAACCGGCTTTGGGGCGAGGATCGGTTTCAAAGCCCGCGCGATTCGCGCGAAATGCGCCGGGTCCGTACCTTGCTGCCGGTCATTGAAAGCGTGGATGTGCTGGTGGATCTGCATTCCATGCTCTGGCCATCCGATCCCTTGACGCTGGTCGCTGATACGCAACCAGCGATCCAGCTCGGGCTATCGCTTGGCACGCCGCGCCTGACGGTCGCCGATCCTGGGCATATTGCCGGGCGGCGGCTGGTAGATCATGCGCGCTTCACAAAACCTGGGAGTAGCGCTGCCGCGGTACTAGTGGAAGCCGGCCAGCATTGGGAAGCCTCAACCGTTGGTGCCATGACGCAAACTGCGCGCCGCGCGTTTGGGCTTTGCGGCATTCTGGGCCCTGCCCCCGCACCCTTGCCGGAACCGCCCATGCTGGCGCGCGTCACGGAAACCGTCACGGCCTGTTCCCATAATTTCATGTTCCTGCGGGAATTTCGCGGCGGCGAGGTTATCCCCGAAGCGGGCACGGTGATTGCCCATGACGGCGCGCGGGAAATTCGCACGCCGTATGATAATTGCCTGTTGGTTGTGCCAACGCCGATCGTACCGCGCGGGCATACCGCAGTGCGCCTTGCGCGCTTTCAGGCCACCTGACCCTGGCACGGGGCTTGCGCTAAAGCCCCGGCCGCGCTTGCCTGCCCGCCTTGCTCAATATGGGGAAACCAGATGGCTGCCTTGAACCTGATCACCTTTGCCGATGCTGCCGGAAGCCGCGCGGGCGTGCTGCTTTCGGGCGGGCGCGTGCTTGACCTGGCGGTCGCGATGCCGCCGGCGCGCGACATGCTGGCCGTGATTGATGGCGGCGCCGCCATGCTGGTCGCGATTCGCGCGCTCGCCGCCAATCCGCCTGCCAATGCGGTGCTGCCGCTATCCAGTGTGGCGCTGCAAGCGCCCATCCCCAAGCCGCGTCGCAATGTGTTTTGCGTCGGGCGCAATTACATGGACCATGTGGCGGAAGGCGATCGCACGCGCGGCATTACGCAAAGCGAAGTGCCGAAATACCCGCAATTCTTCACCAAGGCCGCCGATTGCGTGATTGCCCCCGGTGCCAAGGTGCCAACGCATGAGGGTGTGACCAAATGGCTCGACTACGAAGTTGAGCTAGTAGCAATTATCGGCACGGCCGGGCGTGACATCCCTAAGGAAAAAGCGCTGGAGCATGTCTATGGCTGGACCATTGGCAATGACGTGACCGGGCGCGATTTGCAGCGCCGCCATGGGCAATGGTTTAAGGGCAAGTCGCTGGATCGTTCCTGTCCGCTGGGGCCGGTGATTGTGCCGGCGAGTGATTTGAACGCAGCGGATCTGGCCATCAGCCTGAAGCTGAATGGCGAACAGCGCCAGGCAAGCCGCACCAGCAAGATGATTTTCGACGTGACAGAAATCATTCACCAGCTTTCATCCGGCTTCACCTTGCTGCCTGGTGATGTGATCATGACCGGCACGCCCGAAGGTGTTGGCTACGCAATGGAACCGCCGCAAACCATGAAGGCGGGCGATGTGATGGAACTGACGATTGAGGGCATCGGCACGCTGACCAATACCATCAGCGACTAATGTACCCGGAGCATTTCCAAGCCAAGCGGAAACGCTTGGCGATTCGGGAAATGCGACCAAAACAGGAGCATTTCCAAGCTAAGCGGAAACGCTTGGCGATTCGGGAAATGCGACCAAAACAGGAGCATTTCCAAGCCAAGCGGAAACGCTTGGCGATTCAGGAAATGCGACCAAACAAAAGCTTAGTGTCTGTTCGGTGAACGGCAGTGAACCGAACAAACACTAAGGAGTTCTGCCTCAGCTCCGAAAATGGTCCGGAGCCTGAGGCGTCACCGCGGCATCCTGGGGCCGGAGTTCGCGCGCTATACTTCTGGTCCCTGAACAGGCCGGGCCGGGACGCCAGCCACGCGCGCGCCTGGGGCGACATCCTCCACCACCGCTGCACCGGCACCAACCACCGCGCCCGCGCCAATCACCACGCCGGGCCTGACCACCGCGCCCGCGCCGATCAGCACGCCGGCGCCAATGCGCACGCCCCCGGCCAGCACTGCGCCGGGGCCGATATGCGCGGCTTCTTCCACCACGCAATCATGTTCCACAATCGCCCCGGTATTGATGAGAGCGAGCGCGCCTATCTCTGCCTCCGGCCCGATCACGGCACGGGCGAGGATGGCCGCGCCCTCCGCCACGCGGGCGCCATGGCCGATGAGGGCGGCGGGGTGGATCAGGCTTGGCAGGGCAAATCCGGCAACGCGAAGCCTGCCCGCTGCGGCCAGGCGTTGCGCATTATCCCCAACCGCGGCATGGGCGAGCGTAATGCCTTGGCTGGCCAGCGCGACAAACAGGCTTTCGTCACCCAGCACCGGCAGGCCTAGCACTTGGCTCGCCTTGGGCGCGGCATCCACAAAACCCACAACCTCGTAACTTCCATCCGCAAGCAGCAAATCAGCCATCGCCTTGCCATGCCCACCCGCCCCCAGCAGCAGGATGCGCGGGCGGGTCATTGGGCTGGCTCAGGCCTGGGAAGCGCGGCCGCGCGGGGCGGCAGGGCAAGGCCACCTGGCGCGGCATTGGGCTGCTGGGCGCGCTGGCCGGAAGCGTCCCGCGCCGGCATGCCGCCGGCATTTTCGATCACGCGCTGCACGCCGCCCGCAGCCTCAGCCGCTGCAGCAAAGGCTATTTCGCCCCAATGCCGATCCAAAAGCCCTGCCGGGATTTCATTCATTTGCAAAACGCGGCCCAAATCCTGACCATCCCGGCGAGAGACGATCCAAAGGATTTCCACCCTTTGCATACCCCGCCCCGTTGACACGATATTCACGCGCCCATCCGCGGCAAAACCCGCGCCATCCGCCACATCCTGGGCCAGGATGCCATAATCCCCCAAGGCTTCGCGCATGCGCGCCGTCAGGCTTTCATTGCCATCGCCAGGGGCGCCACGCACCGGCAGCAGATAGACTCTCGGCGGGCCGGCAGAAGTCAGGGCAGAGGGCGCCGAGGATTTGCGCGCGGCCTCCGCCCTCAGCAGCAAATCCGCCGCGCGACGAGACGCATCATTAGCGACATCAGCCAAAAGCGTGGGATTTGGGCGTGACCAATCGCGCGCCGGGATTGCGCTGCCTTCAGCCACGCCCTGCGGGGCGCCATCGGGGTCGAACAGGGCATAGCGGGGCACCACGCGGTTGCCTTCTAGGCGCATATCCACGGAAAGCCGCCAATCGAGCGGCAGGGGGTCTTCCGCCACCGCCGGGACCTCTCGCCGCAGCAGGGCCTGGGCAATGGCGCGGGCAAAGGCCTCCGATTCGGTACCGCTCAGCATTGCTGCGTCAGGGATTGGGACCGCCACGCGATAGGGGGGCGGGACCACCAGGCGGCCAGCCATGCCGCCTGGATTGCCACGGAAGGGCTGGGGCAAATCGCCGCACGCCGCGAGCGCCAATAGCGCCAAACCAGCGAGGAAGCGGCGCTTCATAGCATGACGCAGGTGGCAAGCAGCGTCAGGAAGCTGAGGACCAGGAACATCATGAGGTAAGGCATGGGTGTTTCATGCCACGGGTGGGGCAGCGCGGGAAGATCAGGGGCCGATTTCCCCGGGGCGGTTTATGTTCTAATCAGGCTGTAGTCTCCCTTTCCGCATTGGCCTTAGCTTGTCATGAACGATACCCCCGCAGCGGCCGAAAAAGCCGCGCCGCGTTACAATTTCCACTCAGCCGAGCCGCGCTGGCAGCAGGCTTGGCAGGATCGCGCCTGCTTTGTGGTGCCCGATGTGCCGCCGGCTGGCGCGCGCAAATACTATGTGTTGGAGATGTTCCCCTACCCCAGCGGCAAGATCCATATGGGCCATGTGCGCAATTACACGCTGGGCGATGTGGTGGCGCGCTACAAGCGGGCGCGCGGGCATTTGGTGATGCATCCCATGGGCTGGGATGCTTTTGGCCTACCGGCGGAAAACGCAGCGCGCGAACGCGGCATCCACCCCGCCAAATGGACCTATGACAATATCGCCAATATGCGCGCGGAATTGCAGCGCATGGGGCTTTCACTGGATTGGGCGCGTGAATTCGCGACCTGCGATGTGGAATATTACGGGCGCCAGCAAAAGCTTTTGGTTGATTTCTGGCGCGCCGGGCTGGTGGAGCGCAAGGAAAGCTGGGTGAATTGGGACCCGGTGGATGGCACCGTGCTGGCCAATGAACAGGTGATTGATGGGCGTGGCTGGCGTTCTGGCGCGCTGGTTGAAAAAAAGCTGCTTAGCCAATGGTTTTTGAGCATCACGAAATTCGCGCCTGATTTGCTGGAGGCGCTCGGCAGGCTGGATCGCTGGCCGGAACGCGTGAAGCTGATGCAGTCCAATTGGATCGGGCGGAGTGAAGGGGCGCGGGTGAAGTTCGCGCTGACTGAGGCCGTGATGAGCATCCGTCCTGATGATCCGAGGGATTTGCCCGAGGGTCTGAATCAGGCCGGCGCGCCGCAGGCGCATATCAACGAAGTTGAGGTTTTTACGACACGCCCCGACACACTTTTTGGCATGTCGTTCCTGGCGGTCGCCGCAGAGCATCCCTTGGCCGCTGCTGCCGGGGCGCGCGACGCTAAGGCCGCCGAGTTCATCGCCGAATGCCGCCGCATGGGCACATCGGAAGCCGCAATCGAACAGGCGGAAAAGCGCGGTTTTGATACGGGCTTTCGGGTCAAGCATCCCTTCAATGGGCAGGAATACCCGGTCTGGATCGCGAATTTCGTGCTGATGGAATATGGCACGGGTGCCATTTTCGGCTGCCCCGCGCATGACCAGCGCGACCTTGATTTCGCGCGCAAATATGGGCTTTCCGTGACGCCTGTCGTGCTGCCGCCGGGCGCGGATGCCGCCAGTTTCTCGGTTGGCAATGTCGCGCATACCGAAGATGGTGTCGCGTATAATTCGGGCTTCCTCGATGGGCTGGGTGTCGCGGCGGCCAAGCGCCGCGTGATTGATGAATTGGAAAAGCTCAGCGCCGGCCAGGGCGTTGTGAATTGGCGGCTGCGCGATTGGGGCGTTTCACGCCAACGCTATTGGGGCTGCCCCATCCCCTTCATCCATTGCGATGATTGCGGCGTGGTGCCGGTGCCGAATGATCAGCTTCCGGTGCGCCTGCCGGAAGATGTGGATTTTGCGAAGCCCGGCAATCCTTTGGATAATCACCCAAGTTGGAAGCATGTGGCCTGCCCGAACTGCGCCAAGCCAGCGCGGCGGGAGACGGATACTTGCGACACTTTCGTGGACTCATCCTGGTATTACGCGCGCTTCTGTTCGCCCCGCGCGACGGAGCCTGTCACACGCGGCGCGGTGGATGGTTGGTTGCCGGTTGATCAATATATCGGCGGCATTGAACATGCGATTTTGCATTTGCTCTATTCGCGCTTCTTCTCTCGCGCCATGAAGGAAACCGGCCATCTTTCCGTGGATGAACCCTTTGCCGGGCTTTTCACGCAAGGCATGGTCCAGCACGAAAGCTATAAAAGTGTCGATGGCCGCTGGCTTTATCCGGAAGAAGTCGACTTCGCCATTGGCACCGATGGCACGCGCAGCGCGACCCTGAAGGGCGGCACCGAAGCCGTGACGATTGGCCGGGTTGAGGCCATGTCCAAATCCAAGCGCAATACGGTGGACCCAGGCGCGATCATCGCAAAATATGGCGCGGATACGGCGCGTTGGTTCATCCTTTCCGACAATCCGCCCGAACGCGATATGGAATGGACGGAATCCGGTGTGGCAGGCGCTTATCGCTTCACGCAGCGCGTGTTTCGCATTGTGGAAGCGGCCCTGCCCAGCCTGCCACCCGCTGGCAGCGCGCCAGAAGAAGCCGGCAAAGCGTTGCGGCGCGCGACGCACCGCGCCATTGCGACCGTGACCGAGGCGCTGGAGACCTTCGCCTTTAATGTCGCGGTCGCCAGGCTTTATGAATTCGCCAATGCGATTGAAGCAGCGAAGGATGCGCCAGGTGACGCGCGGCGCGAAGCGTTGGAAATGCTTGCAACACTTTCAGCGCCGATGATGCCGCATTTGGCGGAAGAAGTTTGGTCCTTGCTGCGGCCGAAAGACACAGTGCTGGTGGCGGAACTCCCCTGGCCAGAGGCTGATCCGGCGTTGCTGGTTGCCGAAAGCATCACCCTTGCCGTGCAGGTGCTGGGCAAGCTCCGTTCCACCATCGAAGTGCCGGTGGGGGCGAGTGAGGAAGCAATCTTCGCCGCCGCCGAGACGGAAGAAAACGTCAAGCGCGCCTTGGGCGGTAAGCCGATCAAAAAGCGCATCTTTGTGCCCGGAAGGGTGGTCAATTTTGTCATCTAGACGCGCCCTTCTCACGCTTGGCCTGCCGCTTCTGGCTGCGGGCTGCGGCTTTCGACCCCTCCATGGCAGGCGCGGTGGGCCCGAGGATGCGAAAGTGGTGGCTGATTTTGCCAGCGTGAAGGTGGGGCTGATCACCGAACGCCAAGGGCAATTGATGCGCCGGCGCCTGGAAGAAGGGCTTGCGCCAGCGGGGCGTGGCGTTGTCACGGCAAAATACGATCTACGCGTCGGGCTGAACTATAGCGTTGAGTTTCAGGGGATTCGCACCGATGGCTTTCCAAGCCGCGCGCGCTTCAGCGCCGCGGCGAATTGGTTCCTGTTTGATGTTGGCGCACCGCCGCGTGAAATCACACGCGGCACCGAACGCGCCTCTGACGCTTACGACATTCCGGAAAACCAGTTCTTCGCCGCAGATGTCGCGCAGGATACAATGCAACGCCAATTGGTAGAAGAAATAGCGCAACATATTCTGGAAAAGCTTGCCATTCATTTCCGAAAGGCGGCGAACGGCGCGGCGCCGGCCTGAACATGGCGAAGATTGATGCACGGCGCATTACCGGTTTTCTGGCCGATCCCCCGGCAACGGCGCGTGTTGTGCTGATTTATGGCGATGATCTGGGGTTGGTGCGCGAAAGGGCGGACCAGTTGATGCGCGCCGTGGTGGGCGATGATCCTTTTGGCCTGGTGGATGTGCCGCGCGAGGCTGCCAGCCGCGATGTGGGGCTGCTGGCGGGTGAGGCCGCGCAATCGGCATTGACCGGTGGGCGGCGCCTGGTGCGGGTGCGCGATGCCACGGATGGATTGGCGAATGCTGCCAAGGCTGCGCTGGCTGGTCCTGGCCCTGGGCTGGTGCTGCTCGAAGCGGGCGCGCTCGCCGGGAATAAGGGCCTGCGCCCTGCTTTGGAACGCGCCAATGACGCGGCCGCGGTGATTGCCTGCTACCCCGAAACCGGCGCGGAGCTGGAAGCGAGCCTTGGGCGCATGATGAAGGAACGCGGTGTGGCGACCGATCCCGGGGCGCTTTCCTGGATGGCCGCCCGGCTTGGCGAAAACCGCCTGCAAATCCGCCAGGAAGTGGAGAAATTGGCGCTTTACGTTGGCCCCGCCAAGCGTGTGACAGAAGAAGACGCGATTGCCTGCATCGCTGAGGGTTCGACGCTTGACCTTGACCAGGCGCTGCTCGCGGCCACCGCCGGCGATGCGGTGCTCACGGATCGCGCATTGGATCAGGCCTTTGCCGAAGGTGCGGCGGCGGTGCAGGTGGTGCGGGCCGCGTTGCGGCATGTGCAGCGTCTACATCTGGCGGCGCTCTCCGTGGCGAAGGGCTCAAGCCCCGGTGATGCGCTGTCTTCCCTGCGCCCGCCGGTGTTTTTCAAAAGCCGCCCGGCTTTCGAAAGGGCACTCAGGCTTTGGCCCGCACCGGCGCTGGCGGCAGCCGGTGATGCGCTACTGGAAGCGGAACGCCACACCAAAACAACCGGCATGCCGGATGTGGCGATTGCCCGCGCTGCGGTGATGGCGCTGGCGCGGGAAGCGGTGCTGCGGCGGCGTTAAGTTCTGATAAAATCAGCGATTGTTGCGTGTTGCCGCAAGGCAGCCAAATCATCCGCGCTCGGCAATTGCGGGCGATCCCGTTCAGCCGCAACCAGACAGAGAAAACCCAGCGGCGCATCCTCAGCCGCGCGGAATTGATGCCATTGCATGGCATGAATTTCCACCAGATCATGCTCGGCGATGTCGGTTATCTCATCACCAACCAGGCAAGCACCACGCCCGCGCAGGATCAACACCCAATGGATATGCTCATGGCGTTCCAGCGTGGAATGACCGCCGGGCTGCACTTCAAAGTAACGCCACTGAACGGGGAGAGTTTCCTCACCTTCAAACAGGATCTGGCGCGTCACATCCTTGTAGGGGCCGCCTTCCTTATAGGACAGGACGGGCAGGTTTTCCCACCCGAAAGCGTTGAAGCGACGCACGGTCATTCGGCGGCCTTTTCGGTAGCAACGGCGGTTTCGATTCCGGCGATGAAGGCGCGCGCGCCTACTTCCGGATCGGGCGAATGGCGCATCAGCGCGCCGCCGATCAGGAAGACCGCGTCATGGTCAAAACTCGCCACCATGCTGTCAATGCGTTCAATGGACATGCCGCCCGCCGGGGAAGGGAAACCGGGCCTCACATCGCCCAAGGGTTCCTGCATGGCAATGGCCAGATCGCGGCATTCCTCATCGCTGAAGGTAAAGCGCCCACCGGCATTGGGAAAAACCGAGATATCAGCTCCGAATACACGAAACAGGCGCCCGAGCAGCATGGCCGGCGTCATGCCATGCTCGGGGTCATGGAAATGCGTGCCGGAGAAGCTTGGATGCGCCATCACCGCCAGGCCGTATTTGCGCGCCAAATGAAAGCCGGTATCCGGCCCGATCAGCAAGGGCGCAATCAGCGCCCCGGCGCAGCCCTGGGCGGCGGCAAATTCCATTTGCGCTTCGATCTGGTCAAACCGCCCGGAGACCATCGGGAAATAGAGCGTCTTGCGCCCAGTCTTGGCATTGGCGTTTCTAATCGCGTCCTGCAGCCGCGCCACCCTTTCCTTGAAGGGGTGGAAGGGCTGGTCCATCAGCCCGTGATCATCCTTGATCACATCAAGCCCACCCAGCGCATAGCCGGCAGCAAGGCGGACCAATTCCTGCACCGATAGCCCCAAGGGTTTGATGGCGGTTGCGGCCAAGGGCCGGCCAAAAACGCCAAGCTTTTCCCGCAGCCCCGCAACCCCAAAGGCCGGCCCGCCAAAGGCATGCAACTGATCTGCTGTCAGGCGGATATCAATGATCTTGATGCCGCGCCTGATCGAGATATTGCCGAAGATGATGTTCAGCAGATTAGGGATGGAATCATTGGCAATATCAGCGCGGTAGCTGATGTCCACATCGAAAGCGCGTGATGGGACCGCGCAGGGCGTGATGGCTTCAACCTGGCCTACAATGCCCGCGTCCCAGATGGCCGGCGGCACGCAATCGCCCGGGATTTCGACCGTTTGCTCAAGGCAGATATCCTTGGCATGCGCTTCAATCGGCCGGGTATCATCCGGGGTGATGCGATAGAGAATATGAAACCGCGGCGCGCCCATCAAAACCTAAAGCTCCCCCTACCCATGCCATAGGCCTGCCAAACCGCGTTTGGCTGGCCCCGCCCCCTTCATGACAATTCTATTATCGCGAAGTTGGGCCTTGGCGATAGGCGGGCGCGGGCCGGGGCTCAACCCTTCTTGGCGGGGGCGGTTTCCACCCAGCGCAAATAGGGCCGATCAGCCTTCCAACCCTGCGGAAACAGCTTCGCCGCTTCGGCATCGGGGATGGAGGGCGGGATGATCGCCCGCCCACCCGGGCGCCAATTCACTGGCGTCGCCAGCTTGGAGCGATCGGTCAATTGCAGGCTGTCAATCACGCGCAAAATCTCATCGAAATTGCGCCCCGCACTTGGCGGATAGGTCATGGTGAGCCGTAC
>JBILPX010000066.1:0-11837 GCA_044373565.1 Roseomonas sp. | reverse complement strand
TTCCCCTGGCGCGTTTTTCGGCTTAGGCTCTCCTTGTTTCTTGAGGAGCGCCTCATGAGTTTGCGAACATGGTTCAGTCTTAAAGGGCGCATCAGCCGCGAGACATGGTGGGTGTACTATTTTGCAATTCCAAATGGTATCGTTCTTTGTTTTGGCATCCTAGACGCGCTTGTCGTGCCAAAAATCCCTCTTGCTCAGACTTTAGGTAAAGGCCTAGGCGAATTATCGGTAGTGTCCAGTTTTGGCATACTGGTTGGACTTTGGTTGAGCCTCGCCGGGCAGGTGAAGCGCTGGCATGATCAAGACAGAACTGGCTGGTGGGCTTGTCTGACCCTGACCCCGACTTTCGTCGGTGTATGGATTTCGTTTTCCTTTGGCGGTTTTTTCCTTGGCGGCACAGAATTTTTCCTGATTGCTCAGTTTGCCTTTCTGTTGCTCGGCATACCTGTAATGATGTTTGGCTTCGACGCTCCAGACACGAATTATCTCTTTACAACAATTATTATTTTCGTTTCTATGTCGCTTCTATTTCTCTGGGTCCTATTCTTGGCCAATGGCAGTCACTTTACTGGCACCTCTGGCCCCAACCGCTTCGGCCCCGATCCGCTGGCGCCGCCCGACGCCGCGAATATTGCGCTTCCTCCTTCGCCTCAGTAGCTTCTTCGCAAGGATTGAGGACAAAGCCCATGACCTTGGCGCAATGGTTCAGCCACAGGGGCCGCATCAGTCGCAAGACATGGTGGATTTTCTATTGCTTGGTGCCGATCTGCCTTATGGGCGTGCTAGTCGAAGCGCGGCGAATTATCTTACTCGGCGTAGAGACACCCCAGAAATCCAGCGTAGTGGAATACATCATCATAGCGGTGTTCAAGGTTCTTCCACTGATGATGCTCTGGATTGGCTTTGCCGGCCTGACCAAACGTTGGCACGACCAAGACCAATCCTGCTGGTGGATTGTTCTCCTTTTTGCCCCGAATATTTTTTTCACCCTGTTGTCCATTTTGCTTTGGTTGGCCGATTTGGATGGTTCCAGTCGCTGGGATTACCGTGGGATCGCAGGCTTTTTTGCTGGTATGATGCTTTTTTTGCTTCCCGTCACAATACTCTCGGCTGGGCTTCAGCCCGGCACACTTGGCCCCAACCGCTTCGGCCCCGATCCGCTGGCGCCGCCCGACGCCGCTAATATTGCGCTTCCTCCGCAGCCTCAGTAGCTTCGCCGTCAGGATTGAGGATAAAGCCCATGACCCTGGCGCAATGGTTCAGCTTCAATGGCCGCATCAGCCGCAAGACCTGGTGGTTTCGACATTTCCTTTTGCCGATTTTGATAAGCGCCCTATGGGGCGTCTTCTCCCTTTTTCTTGCTTGGATCGTCTTGATAGAACCGAATTTGCCTCGATTGACCGAATTGATTGCCGATATTGTCAACAAGGACCGCCTCTCGATTTCCACTCTCTTCCTTGATCGTGTCGTAGTTTGGAGTTTACTTCTATTCTATGTTCCGACGCTCCCGTTAGCTTTGCTTTGGCTGGCAGGCTCGATTAAGCGTTTCCACGATTTAGATTTTAACTGGTACTTACCTGTGATTATTGCAATATTGCAGTTTTTCTACACTGTCATGGCTTTCATTTTTTCTTTATCCACCCTGATTTCCCAAGCTGAACCCGGAGTTTTCTGGGATCTCATTTTCGGCTTCCTCGGTACAGTATCATTTCTTGCGCTTATTTTTGAATTCATTGTTCTTGGCTTTCTGCGCGGCACGCCAGGCTATAATCGCTTTGGCCCTGACCCGCTGGCGCCAGGTCCGCCGCCGGGGGGCTTTGGCGGGGGCTATCCGCCGCAAGTGCCGGGGGGATGGCAGCCGCAAGGTCCTCCACCACCGCCGCCTTCCGGGGGTTGGGGCGCGCCGCCGCCGCCACCACCTCAGGGTGGGGGTAGCGCGCCGCCGCAAGGACCTCCGCCGCCGCCTTCCGGGGGATGGGGCGCGCCGCCACCACCACAAGGTGGCGGCAGCGTGCCACCTATTCGTAGGGGCTGAACTTTCCGGCGTGATTTCCTTGGCGCGCTTTCCGCGTTAAGGAGCCTGCGTGCCCGATACCTCCCCGCCGCTCGATCGCCTTTCCGAAGCTGAGGCTCAGCCGGAACAGGCAAAGCGCGGTTTTTCGCCGCTGCTTCGGCGCATTCTGCTGCTGAATGCGCTGCCGCCGGCGCTGCTCGCGGCTTCCCTTCTCTACCTCGACCAATATCAGAACGCGCTTTTGGGCGCGGAGGTTGAGGCCATGCGCACCCAGGCGCGCATCTATGCCGGCGCCATCGCCGAAGCCGCGGTGCGGCCCGAAGGCGAACGCTATGTGCTGCAGCTGGAAGCGGCGCGGCCCTTGCTGCGGCGCCTGGTGGACCCTTCGCCCAATACCCAGGCGCGGCTTTTGGATACCGCCGGCCTGCTGGTGGCCGATAGCCGCATCCGCGATGGTGTTGGCGGCGCGGTGATTGCCGAACCCTTGCCGCCGCCGGAACCGCGCGGCGCGCTGACCTCCACCGTGGCCGGCATTTACGAAAGGATGGTCGGCCTTTTCCCGGCCCTGCTGCGCGGGCGCGGCGGCCCCGGCATGGTGGTGGATAGCGCGCCCGATGCGCCGGATTTCGATTGGCAGCCCGATCTTGGCCCCGATCGGCGCGAGGAATTGCGCATGGCGCTTGAAGGCGGCGTCACCCCCTATATCCGCCGCAGCGCCGATGGCCGTTTGCTGGTGAGTGTCGCGGAACCCGCGCGCCGCGGCACGCAAAGTGTCGGCATTGTGCTGCTGACGCGTGAAGCGCGCGAAGTGGATCGGCGCCTGTTTGAAATTCGCGCTTCCGTGCTGCTGCTGTTTGCAACCGCTTTGATTCTGACGGTGGCACTTTCGCTTTATCTATCGCGCACCATCGCCACGCCAATGCTTGACCTGGCGCGTGCCACGCAACGCATCCGCGAAGGTGAAGGCCGTGCGCAATCCGTGCCGGACGCATTGCTGAAGCGCAATGATGAAATCGGTGTGCTGGCGCGGGATTTACAGAATTCCGCCCGTGCGCTTTGGGCGCGCATTGACGCCAATGAACGCTTCGCCGCCGATGTGGCGCATGAATTGCGCAATCCGTTGACGAGTGTGCGCAGCGCCATTGAAACACTCCGCCGTGTGGAAGACCCGGCCAGCCGCAATCGTTTGCTCGCGATCATTGCCGATGATGCGGTGCGGATGGATCGGCTGATTGGCGATATCAGCGATTCATCGCGCGTGGATGCGGAATTGTCGCGTACTATTTCAACGCCCGTGGATATTGCGCCTATCCTGCACGCGCTTTCCGAACTGCACGCCGCGACGCGCGATGATGATGATGACCCGGTGGTGCTGCTGGAAGCTGAAGACGGGCCGCTTGTGGTGCGCGGTGTGGAAGGGCGCGTTGTGCAGGTTTTCCGCAATCTGCTCGGCAATGCGCTTTCCTTCAGCCCATCGCATGGCACGGTGAAGGTCAGCGCGCGCCATGCCGGTGCGATGGTGGAAATTGTCGTGGAAGACCAAGGCCCCGGCATTCCCGAACATAAGCTTGAAAGCATTTTTGAGCGTTTCTATTCCGAACGCCCGAGCGGAGAGCGTTTCGGCCAGCATTCCGGCCTTGGCCTTTCCATCAGCCGGCAGATCGTGGAAGGCCTGCGCGGGCGGATTTCAGCGGAGAATATCCGCGATGCCAGCGGCACCGTAACCGGCGCGCGCTTCATGGTGCTGCTGCCGGCGGCCTGATTTCCCTTCTCAAGCAGGGCTTTCATGTTAGGCTTGGGTCAAACCAAGCGTAACAAGGGGGGATAAATCATGATCACGCGCAGAAGCATGATTGCGGCTGGGGCGGTGCTTTTGGCGGCACCGGCAGTGAAGGCGCAGGGCACCTGGCCGGATAAGCCGCTGCGCTTCGTGATTGGTGGTGCCGCGGGCGGCGTTTCCGATATTTTTCTCCGCATGATGGAAAACCGCCTGCGCGAAAGGCTCGGTCAGCCCATGATCATAGACCCGCGCCCAGGGGCGGGCGGCATGGTGGGGGCGGAAGTCACCGCACGTGCGGCGCCGGATGGCTATACCTATTACGTTAATCACATCGCCTCACACGGGATTGGGCCAACGCTCTATCGGCGGCTTTCCTTTGATCCGCTGAAGGATTTGCCGGGGGTCGCGCGCATTGCCGCCATGCCGAACGTGCTGATCATCAAGGGCGATAGCCCAATCAAATCCGTCGCGGAATTGGTTGCCTTCTGCAAAGCCAATCCGGCGCGGGCGAATTTTTCCTCGGCCGGGTCTGGCACGTCTTCGCATCTTTCGGGCCTGCTATTTGGCATGCGTATGGGGTTTGAGGTGACGCATGTGCCCTATCGCGGCACCGCGCCTTCCATGGCGGCGGTGATGAATGGCGAAACGCTATTCGCGATTGATAACGCGCCGGCATCACGCCAGCAGGTTCTGGGCGGGTTGTTGAAGGCGCTTGGTGTTTCTACGGCCAAGCGTTCCAGCACCATGCCGGAAGTGCCAAGCCTGGAAGAACAGGGCGTGCCGAATTTCGATGTCGCTTCCTGGTATGGCATCACCGCGCCGGCCGGCGTGCCGGCGGCCATTCGCGAAAGGCTGGGGGCGGAAGTGGTGGCGGCGCTGAATGATCCCGCCATTGCCCAGCGCGTACGCGATTACGGCGCGGAACCTTGGCCCCTCGGCCCCGCGGAATATGACGCCTTCATGCGGCGAGAGGTTGAAATCTGGGCGCCGGTGGTGCGCGCTTCCGGGGCGCAGATAGACTGACGCCCGCGACGTATCGCCAAGCCGCGGCAGTCACGGCATAAGCGGGCGCTGTGACCCAAGCACCCATCCTGCCGCGACGCGTCGCATTTCTGGCTCTGGCGCTTGCCATCATGGGCGGGTTGTTCTGGCTTGCCTGGGCGGTATTGGCACCAGGCGGCTGGACGTTGCCTGAAATCCTGATTCTGGTCTGCATCGCGGGGATTTTGCCCTGGGCTGCGCTTTCGGCGGGCAATGCGCTGATCGGGCTTGGCATATTGCTGTTGGCGCGCGACCCCGCCGCCGCCGTGCTGCCCGCGCTCGCCGCCGCGCGGCCTGGCTTGCCGCAAGCCCGGACCGCCATCGGCATCTGCATCAGGCGTGAAGAAATGGCGCTGGTCCTGCCGCCGCTGACGCGCTTGCTCTCAAGCCTCGCGGCCGCCGGCGCTGCGGATCGTTTTTCGCTCTGGTTCCTGTCTGACACGCCAGAAGGCGCTGATGCGGTGGCCGAGGAGGCGGCCTGCCGCACCTTCGCCGCCGCGCAACCCATCGCGACCTATTACCGGCGCCGCGCTAAAAACACTGGCTTCAAATCCGGCAATGTGATGGAGTTTCTGGACCATCACGCGGATGGGCATGAATTCATGCTGTGCCTGGATGCGGATTCGGAAATGACAGCAGCCGCGGTGCTGCGCCTTGTGGCTTGCATGGAAGCCGACCCGAAGCTGGCGATATTACAACAGCTTATTCATGGCAGACCAAGCACGGCGGGGTTTCCTCGGCTGTTTCAATTCGGCATGCGCCACGGCATGCGCAGTTGGGCCACAGGGCAAGCCTGGTGGCAGGGTGATGAGGGGCCGTATTGGGGCCATAACGCCGTCATCCGCATCGCACCCTTTCGCACCCATGCGCGGCTGGAAACCCTGCCTGATGGGTCGCATATCCTGTCTCATGACCAGGTAGAGGCAACGCGCCTGCATGCTGCTGGCTGGAAGGTGCGCGTATTGCCCGATGATGAAGGCAGCAGCGAAGGCAATCCGCCAAGCTATAGTGATTTCATCACGCGCGATCTGCGCTGGGCCGCGGGCAATATGCAGTATTTGGCGCTGCTCCGCCTGCCGGGCCTGACAGCCATGGCGCGCTGGCAATTGATCCAGGCGATTCTGCTGTTCTTGAGCGCGCCCTTTTATGTTGCGATCCTGTTGCTGGCCGCCTGGAATGGCCTTGGCGGAGGGGGCGATACCACGCCGATTGGCGCCTTGCTCGCGCTGCTTTTTGCTGGCTGGTGCTGCCATTACGCAGCGAAATTTGCTGGTTACGCCGAAGTTTTGCTGAAGCCCGATCTTGCCGCGCGTTATGGCGGGCTGGCGCAATTTCTGCGCGGTGCTTTGGCCGAAATGGTCTTCACCGCCTTCATGGAACCCGCGCGGTTGATGAGCCAATGCCTGTTCCTGCTGGCGATGCCCTTTGGCATGCGCATGGGCTGGGCGCCGCAAAATCGTAGCGAGCGCGGCATCAGTTTTGCGGATGCGCTCAAGCAATTCTGGGCGCCGACGCTGGCAGGATTGGCGCTGACCTTTGTTTTCGCGGCGGTATCCTTCACCGCGCTGCTGATCGCGGCACCCGTGCTGATCAGCCTGCTCGGCGTCATTCCCTTCGCGATGCTGACCGCCAATCCACGCTTTTCTGCTTGGCTGGTCAGGCAGCGGATTTGCGCGCTGCCTGAGGAATTACACGGCAACTAATGCGCTGCGAAAATCGCGCAGGGTGCGCGACGCAATAGATGCTTGGTGGCGGAACCGGTGAATAGGGCGCGAAGCCCCGTGTGTTCATAGGCGCCCATCACCAGCATGCCCGCCGGCATGGCGGCGGCTTCTGCCAAAAGCGCTTCTACCGGATGGGTGCCAATCACGGGTAGCGCCTTTGCCGGCACATCATGGCGCTGCAGAAAACCCGCCGCTGTGCCGGCAAGTGCGGCGGCTTTTTCCTCATCCTCAGCGACACTCAACACGGTGGCGCCGCAGCGCCCAAGGCCCAGCAGCGCAAAAAGCTGCACGGCACGCATAGCACCTGGTGAGGCATCATACGCAACCAGCGCACTCGCCGCCGGGTCAAAGCGCGCGCCGGGCGGCACCACCAGTAAGGGGCGCGTGCGGTCATGCAGCAGCGCTTCTATCACCGGTGCCAGACCATCTTCCGCCACTTCGCGCCCAAGCGAGGAATCGCGGCCCACGATCAACACATCATGCGCGCCGGCAGCCGCGAGCAAAGCGGGGGCAGGGGCTGCGGCCAGTTCCTGCACGGTGAAGGGAAAATCCTCGGCAGCGTCGCGCAGCCGGGCCACTGCCGCTGCGCCGGCTTCCTGGGCCTGGCGCAAAAGCGCCGCATCGCGCCTTTCCTTGAAGGCGGCAGCGCCAGGGGGCACGGCTTCATGCGCATCCGTCAAATCACGGCGATCAAGAATGACCGCTGCCGTGAGCGCCGCGCCGGTATGGCGCGCGAGCGCGAGCGCATAATCACGCGCGGCAAGCGCGCCTTCGGTATCATCCAGGGCCAGAAGAATGCTGCGCAACATGGATCATCTTCCTTCACGAGGCGCCAGCGGAAAGAATCCGCCGGAAAATCGGCACCGCCGCCGCCAGATCAGCCAAGGAGACGCATTCGCGCGGCGTATGGGCGGTGGCGATGGTGGCAGGGCCCAAAATCACACAGGGCGCGATATCCTGCAATTCGCTGGCATCGGTGCCATAGGGCGCGGTGGCGGCGGGCTTGCCGGTGATATCCACCGCTAGCCGGATCAGCGGATGATCCACCGGCAATTCCGGCGGCGTGCCTTCGCGTCTTTCGGTCAGTTCCGCCCCCGCGCGGTCTGCCGCTGCGCGCACCGCGGCTTCAATGCCGCTGACATCTATGCGCCGGCTGCGGCGGAACTTTATCCGCACCGTTGCCTGCGCCACCGTCACATTCACCGCCGTGCCGTGATTATCAATCACCATATTGAAATCAGAAAAGGGCGGGTCATAAGCCGCATCATGATAGGCCGCATCAAAGCGCAGCTTTTCGTAAATGGCTTTCATTTCCGCCATGAAGGGAATCAACGCCCAATTCGCATTCAGCCCTTTGCCGGTGGAAGAATGCGCCTGCTCACCCCGCGCGATGGCCGTGTATTCGATATGGCTGCGATGCCCACGCACTGGCGCCAGCGCCGTTGGTTCCGCCACCACAATCCCCTGCAAGCCAAGCGATGCGGCAAGCTTAGACTGCGTGGCGATGATGCGCGCCCCTTGCTTGCTGGTTTCCTCATCTGCCGTCAGCAGCAGCGTTGCGGGCACATGGGCGGGCAGGCCGCGCGCGGCGATGATGCAAGCCGCGACCGGGCCCTTCATATCCACGCTGCCCAGCCCATGCAGCACACCATCCAGGATGCGCGGCGTCCAGGGCGGGTCTGTCCAGCTTGTTTCCGGCACCGTATCCATATGGCCGGACAGCGCATAACCGCCGCGCGGGCCGCGATGCGCGACCAGGGCGCGCTTGGCCACCCCTTGCGGGTCCGTGTAATCCAGGCGTTCGATCTCGAACCCCGCTAATTCGGCTTCGATCCTATCCGCCACTGGCAGGTTGGAGACCGAGGAACGGCTATCAATCGCCACCAGATCGGCGGCCAGGCGGGTTACGGCTTCGGCGTCATTGCTCATTTCCCCAGCATCCCTTGCGGCGCGGCCCAGGGCAAGCGAGGTTAGGGGGATGACAGACGTTTCCTATCTGGACCCCCGCAGCGGGGCCACCTATCCACTCGCCACGCCGCGCTGGTGTGGCGACGGCCAAGCCCCCCTGATGCTAACGCCGCTGCCCGGCATTACCCGCGCGGCGATCCGGGCCGAGGATCGTTCGCTCTGGCGCTATGGCGCAGCTCTGCCTTTCCTGCCGGATGACCCGATTACCATGGGGGAAGGCTGTTCGCCGCTGGTGCCGCGCGTGATTGGCGGCGCCTCAGCACTTTTGAAATGCGAATGGTTCATGCCGACCGGGTCCTTCAAGGATCGTGGGGCTTCCGTGATGCTATCCCTGCTCCGCGCGCAGGGTGTCACGCATGTCTTGGAAGATTCTTCTGGCAATGGCGGTGCGGCGGTGGCGGCCTATGCCGCTGCGGGGGGGATGCGGGCGAAGATTTTGGTGCCGGCTTCAACCTCTCCGGCGAAAACCGTGCAATCTCGTGCCTCGGGTGCTGAGATTGAATTGGTGCCAGGCAGCCGGCAGGATTGCGCGGATGAGGCTTTGCGCCAAGCCGCTAATGTTTTCTATGCCAGCCATAATTGGCATCCCTTCTTCCTGCATGGCACGAAAACCCTTGCCTATGAATTATGGGAGGATTTGGGTTTTGTCGCGCCCGATAATGTGATTGTGCCCTGCGGCGCCGGGTCTAATGTGTTGGGTTGCGGTATTGGTTTTGCTGAATTGCAGCGCGCGGGTGAGATCAAGAAACTGCCGCGCATTTTCGCTGCTCAGCCGGAGAACTGCGCCCCCATTGCGCGCGCCTTCCTGAGGCAGCCCGCCGTGGCCGCGGTGCCGACTATTGCGGAAGGCACCGCGATTGCGCAGCCCATTCGCACGCCGGAAGTGCTGGCTGTGCTGCAAGAAAGCCAGGGTGGTGCGGTGATGTTGAGTGAGGCCGAGATTGCCGCCGCGACGCTGGATTTGGCGCGCACCGGCATTTACGTGGAACCCACCTGTGCGCAAGCCGCGGCGGCTTTCGTGAAATTGCTCGAAGCCGGCACCATTCGCGCCGATGAATCAACTGTGGTGGTGCTGACTGGGACGGGGCTGAAATCCACCCCGCGCATCGCTGAACTTTTGGGAGTAGCCATCTGATGGCCGGGCCACGCATTGCCCTTTTGGGCTTTTCCATCGAATGCAACCGCTTTGCACCACCGGCAACATTGCGGGATTTTGAAACGCGCTGCCTGATTGCTGGCGATACCATTGTGGCAGATGCGCGTTCCGCCGCCCCGGCGGCGCTTGGTGAAATGCCTGGCTTCGTTACGGCGATGGATGCCAGCGGCACCTGGGAACCCTGCCCCATCTTGCTTGCCATGGCGGAACCGAATGGCCCGGTGGAGCAAGACGCTTTTGATGGTTTCATGCGGCAATGGCGCGAAGGCCTGACGGCGCTGAAAGCCCGCGTGGATGGCGTTTATTGCGTGCTGCATGGCGCAGGGCTTGCGACCGCTGATCTTGACCCGGAAGGCAGTTTGCAAGCGCTGATTCGGGAAATCTTGGGCGATGTGCCCCTGGTCTGTTCCTACGATCTACACGCCAATGTTTCAGACCGCATGGTGGCGTTGACGGATGCCTTTGTCGGCTATCGCACCAACCCGCATCTGGATATGCGCGAACGTGGCGCGGAAAGCGCCATTCTGATGCGCCGCCTTCTGGCCGGTGAGCGTTTTCATCGCGCCTTCCGCCGCTTGCCGATTGTGGCACCCACCGTTTCCATGCTGACCGCACAGGGGCCTTATGCCGAGGTGATCAATCTCGGCCAGGAATGGGCAGTGCAGGATCAGCGCATTGCCAATGTTTCCATCATGGGCGGCTTTGCCTATGGCGACACACCCTTCAACGGCATGGCGGTGATCATCACCGCGACAGATCAGGCAGCGGCGGAAGCGCTGGCGGATCGGCTGGCGGCGGCGGCTTGGGAAAGGCGCGGGCGTTTCATTGCCAATCTGACCGCCTTGGAAGATGCCACGCAAAAGGCACTGCATAGCCCCGTGCCGCTGGCCTTCGCGGATGTCGCCGATAATCCCGGCGGTGGCGGGCGCGGCAATACCATGTGGATTCTGGAAGCCTTCCATCGCGCCGGTGTGCAGGATTGCCTGGTGGGCGTGATCCATGATCCTGCCTTGGCGGCAGAGGCACATAAGCTTGGCAAGGGTGCGCGCTTCACCGCGCATTTCAACCGCGATGTCGCTGCCAATGATCCCTTCAGCAAACCCTTCAGCGCGGAAGCCGAAGTGGTGGCGCTTTCTGATGGCCGCGTGACTGGCCGGCGCGGCATTTTCGCCGGCACCGCCATGACACTTGGCGCCACGGCGGCCTTGCAGATTGGTGGCATGACCGTGGTGGTGATTTCCATCCGTACGCAATGCGCTGACCCGGCGTTCTTCGAACATCTCGGCTTGGATGTCGCCAAGGCACGCGCCGTGGTGGTGAAGTCTCGCGGACATTTTCGTGGCGGCTTTGATGAGTTCTTCAAGCATGAACAGATTGTGGAAGTGGATTGCCCCGGCCTTACTTCCCCAATCCTCACGCGTTTTGATTGGAAGCATATGCCAAGACCTGTTCTGCCGATTGATAAGAAAGCGCACTGGCCATGAAGCTGGATGATCTGCCCACACCCTGCCTGGTGCTGGAACTTGGCATTCTGAAGCGCAATTTGGCGCGCATGGCGGAAGCCGTGGCGCGGCATCCCGGCTTGAAGCTGCGCCCGCATATGAAAACAGCGAAAAGCCTGGCGGTTGCGGCGCTGGCCGCGCCCAATCATGGGCCGATCACCGTCAGCACGATTGCCGAGGCGCGCTATTTCGCCGGTGGTGGCTATCGCGATCAGATCTACGCGGTGGGCATCACGCCGCAAAAGCTTGATTCCATCGCGGCGATCAATGCGCAAGGCAATGACGTGAAGATCATCACCGATGATCTGGAAGTGGCCAGTGCCATTGCTGCCCATCCCGGCATTTTGCCGACATTGATTGAGGTTGATTGCGGCGAAGGTCGTGGCGGCATAGCGCCGGATTCTGAAGCGCTCGCGAAAATCGCGCGGCGCCTTGGCGCGCGCTGTGCCGGCATCATGACGCATGCCGGGCATTCCTATGCGGAACGCAGCGAAGAAGGCATGCGCAAGGTGGCGGAAACGGAACGCGCCGGCGCGGTGCTGGCCGCCGAGCGTTTGCGCGGCATGGGCATCACGCCGCGCGTTGTCTCTGCCGGGTCGTCGCCCACCGCGCTTTACGGGCAATCCATGGTGGGCATCACGGATATTCGCGC
>JBILPX010000065.1:0-11871 GCA_044373565.1 Roseomonas sp. | reverse complement strand
AGCTTTTGGCGTTTCTGCGCGTGGCGGTGGATATCTCCACCATCAATGTGCCCGCCGCCAGCGCAGCGGGAGTATTGGTGACGCGCGCCACCCCTGGCTTTGTGGATGCGGTGGTGGAATTGGCGCTAGGCTTAATGGTGGATCTGGCGCGCGATGTCAGTGTCATGGTCGGCACTTATCGCGCTGGTGGCTTGCCAGAAGGGCGCACGGGGTTGCAGCTTTCGGCGGCGCGGCTTGGCATTATTGGCTATGGCCGCATCGGCCAGCGCCTGGCGGAAGTGGCATTGACGCTTGGCATGCGTGTGGCGGTGGCGGACCCCTTCGCTAAGGTGGCTAATCCAAACATCGCGCAAGCGGGCTTTGCGGAAGTGCTGGCGAGTTCAGATATTGTTGTCTGCCTTGCCATTTCCGATGCCTCCACCAGGCATTTATTCAACGCGCCCGCCTTTGCAGCCATGAAACCAGGCGCGCGGTTTATCAATCTTTCACGCGGTGAATTGGTGGATGAAGCGGCGCTAATCGCAGCGCTTGATTCCGGGCATATCAGCGGCGCCGCGATGGATGTCGGCAGCGCTCCGGATCAAAGGCCAAACCTGCTACTGGCAGCGCGCACCGATGTAGTAGCCACGCCACACATCGGCGGCATGACGCCAGAAGCGATGGAACATCAAGCCATGGATACGGTGCGCCAAATCGCTGCCCTTGCGCGCGGGGAAATGCCGGAAGGCGCCGTGAATGCCGATGCTGCTTTCAGGCTGGGGGATTTTCTGGCGCGTGGTCGCTGATTGCGTTCAGCCCTGCACTGGTTTGCGCAAGGCCCAGAAAACACAAGCGCCAGTGAAGTACGCCGCAATGGAAAGCATAAAGGCAAGCTGATAGCTGCCCGTCAGGTCAAACAGAAACCCCGCGCCCCAAGCGCCAAGCCCGGCGCCCAAACCCGAACCAATGGTGATCAGGCCAAGAATAGTGCCAAGCCTGGGCCCGCCGAAAAGATCTGCTGTTTTCGCGGTTATCGCTGGCCCACGCGCGCCCCAGGTAATACCAAAGCAACACGCATGCAACCAGAACATAAAATGTTGATCGGCGCTATCAATTAGCAGTGCCGCAGCAACACCGATAATGGAAATCACATAAGCGAGTATGGCTGCGCCTTCGCGCCCGATATAGTCTGAAATCGTTCCGGTTAGTATAACACCCGGCAGCGCCAGCAAACTGCCAAGCCCAACCACGAAGGCGGCATAGAGCGGATCAAAACCACGATCCACGGCGAAGGCCAGTTGATGCAAGGAAACCAGAAAACTACCGATGCTGGTCAAGCCATAGACAATGGAAAGCAGCCAGAAATGCCGCGTGCGGATGGCTTCGGCGACCGACCAATCGCGCTGTGGCATGCTTTCCGCATTGGCCTTGGCGATGGGTGTTTGCTCCGCGCCACGAAACAGCGCAGCCAGCGGCAAAACTAGCACCGCCATCACGCCCGCTTGCAGCAGGTAGGCGTGGCGCCAACCCATATCACTCACCATGAGCTGCGCGATTGGTACGGAAATCGCGCGGCCAAAACCATTGGCCGATTGCAGCATGGACATGGCCATACCGCGCCGCGTGACGAATAGCCGTGAAATCAACGGCGCGAAAACCACCATGCTGATGCAATTGGCACCCAGCGTCATCACCACGCCATAAAGCAGCACAATCTGCCAAAGAGATGTCGCGAAGGCGCTACCCAGCAAGCCAAGCGCAAGCAGGCAGCCGCCCAACAACACCATGCGCCGCGCGCCCAACCGATCCACCATACTGCCCACAAGCGGCGATGAAACCCCGCCCACCACTTGTCCGACCGAATAGGCGATGGAACTTTCGCCACGGCTCCAGCGAAATTCTGCGATGAAGGCGAGCAGAAACACACTATAGGCATGCATCAGGCTGGCGCTGATGGTGAAGGCCAGAAAGCCGCCGGCGAGGATGAACCAGGCGTGCCGCGAAGGTGTTTCCTTCATGCCAAGCCTACCCCTGGGGCCGCGTGCTGCTGCTTCACCCTGATACTACCCCCCGGCCAGATCGCCCCATGTCATGCAGCATGGCGCCGGCGCGCGTTGGGTGCAATGCCGCCCCTTGGGCCGCCCCTTGGCGGCAGGCGCTTGCCGGTTCATGCTGCGCGTGAAAGCGAATTCGGAGGAAACATGAAGCCGCGTATTGTTGTTGTCACGCAATCCATGGTGGATGAGGCGGTGATCCAGGAAATGGCGCCGGATGGTTTTGATGTGCGTATCGCCAAGCCCGGCGGCGCGGATTGGAAGGAAGCGATGGGTGGGGCCGAATACCTCGTCGGCTTCGTGGATATGCTGGTGAAGGATGAGCTTTACGCCATCGCCCCCAAGCTGAAGCTGATCCAGGTATTGAGCGCGGGGTATGACCGTGCGGATATCGCGGCAGCCCGGCGTGGTGGTGTGCCCTTTGCCAATAATGGTGGTGCGAATTCCACCGCGGTTTCCGAACATGCTGTATTGCTGATGTTGGCGGTATCGCGACAATTGATTCGCCAGCACGCCAATGTCGCCGCTGGCCGTTGGCGCGGCAATCAAACGCCGAAGCTTTATGAATTGCGCGGGCGCACGCTTGGCATTTTGGGGCTGGGGACCATCGGCAAGAAAACCGCGCGCCTGGCGCAGGCTTTCGGCATGAATGTGCATTACTATGATACTGCGCGGCTGCGCGAAGAAAGCGAAGATGCGCTGAATGTGCGCTTCCGGCTTTATCGTGAATTGCTGCGGACATCTGATATCGTCTCGCTCCATGTGCCGCTCAATGCCAGCACCAAGGGGCTATTGGGTGAGGCTGAATTGGCGCTGATGAAGCGGACTGCCTTTTTGATCAATACCAGCCGTGGGCCGGTGGTGGATGAAGCGGCGCTTCATCGCGCGCTATCTTCCGGCCAAATCGCCGGCGCCGGGCTTGATGTGTTTGATCAGGAACCACCGCCGCCGGATAATCCGCTATTCAACCTGGATAATGTGGTGCTGACCGCACATATGGCCGGCCCCACGCAGGACAGCAATATCGCCCGTCTGCGCAACGCTTTTGACAATGTGCAGCGCGTGGCGCGGGGCGAGGCGCCGCTTTGGGTCATTCCGGAATTGAACGAATAGGAAAGCCGATCATGTCATCTGAAACCATTACGCGCGCGATCGAAAAACTGGTCGGCGTCCATAAGGGCGGCGCGCCCATGGCCAATCTGGGCGATGCCGCACCAGGCAATGAGGCCGAGATCTTCGCCATTCAACGCGGTGTGCTGAAGGCGCTGGGTGGCGCTATTGGCGGCTGGAAATGCGCGACCCCGCCTGGCAAGCCCACCAATTTCGGCATCATGGCGGCGAGTGGTGCGCGCCAATCCGGCGGGCATTGGGGTATTGCGAATACCCGCCCCATCGGCCTTGAAACTGAAGTTGCTTTTCGTTTGAAGCGCGATCTGCCATCGCGCGGCAGCGCCTATAGCCGCGATGAAGTGCTGGACGCGGTGGACGCTGCCTTCCCGCTGCTTGAATTGGTGCAATCGCGCTATACTGATCACAAGGCCGTGGCACCCGCCGAAGGCATGGCTGATAATATCGCGCATCTTGGCTATGTGGTGGGCGCCGATGTCGCGGATTGGCGACGCTGCGATCTGCCCAATCTCGCTGTGCGGCAATCCTATGACGGTGCGGTGCAGGTGGACCAAAAGGGCGGCAATCCCTCCGGCGATCCAGTGCTGCCTTTGGTCTGGCTCGCTAATCATCTGCACGGGCTTGGCGAGCATTTGCGCGCCGGTCAGGTGGTGACGACCGGCACCTATACGGGCTGCATCTTCGTCCCGCCCGGCCAGCGCGTGCAGGCCGGGTTTGCGGGATTTGGTGAGATTACTTTCGATCTCACCTAACAGGATCTACAACCCAAGCTTGCCGGCCACACCCAATTCGCCGGCAAGTTTGGTGAGCACCTCAATCGTCCTGTCCTCAATCTCGATGCCATTGGCGCGGCGATCAGCCTCACGCATCGCTTCAAGCTCACCGGGGTAGAAAACGCCCTGGCTGCCTTCGGCGGGCGGCGTATCCTTCAGATAGCGCGCGAAATCCGCGACTTCCTGTTTGAATTGCGCGAGTGGGCGAAACGCCTCCACCTTGAACACCGCCATGAAGCAGCCGTCATTGTGCCGCCCGGTGGGCTCCACCCCAAAGCCAAGCCCAGTCAGCAGGCCGCAAAGAATTTCCACCATCGCCGCCAGGCCAAAACCCTTATAGCCTTCGGTGCCACCCAGCGGCAGCAAGGCGCCACCCTTCTTCAATTGCGAAGGATCGCGCGTGGGCTTGCCATCTGCGTCAATCACCCAACCATCCGGCACTTCCTGCCCGCGCGCTTGCGCCAGAAACACCTTGCCGGCAGCAGCGGCCGAGGTTGCCATATCCAGCACGAATGGCCCGGCCAAATCTGAAGGCACCGCAATGGAAATCGGGTTTGTGCCAAGCCGCGCTTCACGCCCACCGAAAGGCGCCACCGCCTTGGGGGACCGCCCGGAATCCGCCGTGCAAATCCCAATCATGCCAGCTTCGGCGGCCATCAGCGGATAGCTTGCAAGTCTGCCAATATGCCCCTGGCGAAACACGGTGGCAGCCGCGACATTCGATGTCTGGGCTTTTTCGATGGTGTAGCGCATGGCCTTTTCATTGGCGACATATCCAAAGCCCCAATGCCCATCAATCACCGATGTTGTCGCTGATTCCTGCACAATCTTCCACGGCGCACCGGGAACGATATGCCCAACCTTAATCCTTTCGATATAGCCCGGAATCATAATGATCCCGTGCGAATCATGGCCCACCAGATTAGCGCTGGTGCAATGCCGCGCGACGGTTTCCGCCTCATCCGCTGGCGTGCCGGCAGCGATTAGAAGTGTGCGGCCAATTTCCTTGACGCGATCGGCACTGAGTTTCGGCATGGTCTTCCCCTTTTCAATCCTGCAACATCAATCTGGCTTGATCCCGCTGGTGCGCACAACCTCGCCCCAGCGTACCCAATCTTCCTGGATCACTTTGGCATAATCTTCGCGCGTGCCGCCAACCGGCGTGGCGCCGAAGCTGCGTACGCGTTCCGCGACATCGGGCTGGCGCAGAATGGCGTCCAGTTCTTGCGAAAGCCGGTCCAGAATGGGTTCCGGCACGCCGCGCGGCGCCATAATGCCCCCCCAGAAAGTTACGTCGTAGCCCGGCACGGTTTCCGCGAAGGTCGGCACATTGGGATAGGTTGGTGAGCGTTCCGCGCTGGTGATGGCAATGGGGCGAATGGTGCCCGCTTCAATCAAAGCGCGTGTCGCGAATAGCGAATCGCTCGCCAAATCCACATCGCCGCGCACAAGGGCCGTGAGGGAAGGGTGATTGCCATTATAAGGTACCATGGTCAGTTCTATGCCCATCCGCTGCATCAAAATGACCAGCGATAGGTGATTCACACCGCCGCTGCCCGGATGCGAAACTGTCAGCCTGCCTTGGCGCTGCTTCGCCAGTTCAATCACCTGCGGCAGGGTGCGCGCCGGGAAATCGCCGCGTGAGACCAGCAGCAAAGGCGAGGATTGCGCCATGGAAACCGCGGAAAATGCCTGCGTTGGATCAAGCCCTGTGGACCGGTTCACCAAAAGCGTAATCAGCGTGGAAGAAGACGCGAAAAGATAGGTATAGCCATCCGCCGGCTGGCGCGCGACATGTTCCGCCGCCAGCAAAGTCCCAGCGCCGGGACGGTTTTCAACGACGAAAGTACTGCCTGGAATACGCTCACCCAGCTTTGCGGCAAGCAAGCGCGCCATGATGTCATTGGCGCCACCTGCAGCGAAGCCCACCACAATGCGCACCTGTCGCGCAGGCCAAGCTTGCGCATGGGCGCGGCCCGTCAATACGCCGATAAGCGCTGGCGCGGCCAGCAAAGCGCCGCGGCGATGAATGCCCGTCATGGCCTTGTCTCCTCCGTCTTGTTTCTTGCGACAAGGCTAAGCCCGCCCGGACCCGCTCGGCAAGCCTGCGGCGTAAGGCTTGAAAGCGCCGCCGCTTCGGATCAGGCTGTCGTCACCAAGGCAATAGGGAAAATGCGCCATGACCGATCTACCAAAAGCCGATGCCGCAACGCGCGCCTGGTTTGACGCTTGGCTGGATCGCTTCGCTGGTTTCGTGCGTGAGGTCGATTACGCATCTGCGCGCCCGCTTTTCCATGCGGCTGTTCTGGCTTTCGGCACGCATCGCGATGTGATCCCAGGGCTTGCCGCCTGGCAGGCAACGCAATGGGACAATGTCTGGCCAAAGACCGAGGATTTCCGTTTCACGATTTCGGAAACCCATGTGCTGGCATCGGATGATAAATCCATGGTGGTTGTTGTCGCACCCTGGACCAGTACGGGCTTTCACCCGGATGGCACGCGTTTTGATAGGCCAGGCCGCGCCACCATGATATTCCATGGCAAGCCTGATGCGTGGCTGTGTGTGCATTCGCATATGTCGCTCAATCGCGGTGTGCCGCAATCAAGCCATGCCAATCGTCCCGTGAAGGCGCCCTAAATTCGCCGCTTTGGGAAGGAAACTATCTACAGCCACGTCTTACGGAGCCATTCCATGCGTCGCACCAGCCTTGCCCTTACGCTGATCGCCCCCGCTGCGCTTGCAGCGGAAATGCCGATCCGTGGCGTGACACTTTCCTCCGCCGGCATTGCGCAGATTGAACGCGCCGGCGAAGTCGCGGCGAATGCGCCGGTCGTATTTCGCGCCCCGCTTGGCGATGTGGATGATCTGCTGCGATCGCTGTTGATCCTCGATCCCGCCGGGCGTGTTGAAGGCCTCAGCCTGCCGGGGCGAGATTTGTTGAATGAGGCCTTTCGCGGACTGCCGCTCCGCCCTGCGGATTTTGAGAACCGCGCGAGCTTACTGAATGCGCTCCGCGGTCAGGAAGCGGAAGCCGCGGGTGCGCGCGGGCGTATTGCCACGGCAGCGGAAACCGAAGCCGGGCTGCATCTTTCGCTGATCGCGCCGCGCGGTCTGCTCTCTGTCCTGCTGAAGCCCGGCGATGAAGTGACGCTGACCGACCCCGCACTGGCTGCGCGCGTGGCACGCGCGGCGGAAGCGCTCGCGGCGGCGCGTAGCGATGATGAAAGGCGCATCGAAATCCGCCTGAGGTCTGATCGCGCGCGGCAAGTGGCGGTGATCTATATTGCCGGCGCGCCGCTGTGGAAGCCGTCCTATCGGCTGCTCGCGCCCGCTTTGGGCGCAACGGGCGCTCAGGCGCGGCTCATGGGCTGGGCCGTGGTGGAAAATGCCTCGGGCAGTGATTGGGAAGGCGTTCGGATTTCGCTGGTATCAGATGACGCTGCGGCATTTCGTCAGCCAATCTTTGAACCCATCACCGTGTCGAGGCCCGAATTATCGGTGCGGATTGCGGAAGCGATTCGCGTGCGGCCCGATACCGGCGCCATGCCACGCATGCCGGCCGCTGCGTCCATGATGGCACCGCCTGCTGCCGCACCTCCACCCACCATGAATGATCTGATGAATGGACCCACGGTATCAACCGCGCCTGCACCCGCACCGGCGCCGCCCCCCGCGCCGCTTGCCGTGAATGTCGCGGCTCAGGTCGCTGCCGGGCGCGTCGCCTTCACCCTGGAACGGCCCGTGACACTCCGCACTGGTGAAACAGCGAATCTGCCTTTCCTTGATCTGAGCCTACCGGCGGAACGGGTCTGGTGGGTTCAAAACCTATGGACTGCGCGCCCGCTTCAGGCGCTGCGCTTCCGCAATACCTCGAACCACGTGCTGTCGGATGGGCTGGTGACGGTGTTCGATGGTGACGGCGCACCGAGCTTTCTGGGAGATGCGGAATTGCGCGCGCTATCGCCCGGCGATCAACGCCTAATCGCTTTCGCGCGCGACCGAGATGTGCGCCTTTCTAGCCAAACTGTCGATCAGTTTGAACTAACACGTTTCACCTTGCGGCGCGGCTTCATGACCTTTGCGGCGAAGATGATTGACGAAACTGTGGTGACGATTGATCCGCGCAGCGCAAGCGGCGTGATGGTGATTGACCTGCCGCGCCGTCCCGGTGCAACACCGCGTTTCCCTGTTGCGGCGGAAGGCGATTTCGGCCTGCGTTTTGAGACACAGTTGGAAGCCACACCGAAAACCATACGGCTCGGCTTTGAGCGGACGGAGAGCCAGGATATCGCGCTCTGGGATCAGGGCCTTGGCGATCCGCTGCTACTGCAGCCGGCGCAATTTGATCTGGAAGCCGCGTTTCGTCGCCTTCCCGGCGGGCCGGGTTCGGTGGAGCGATTGCAGGGAATCCTCTCCCGCACCGGCGCCGATGTGCCAGGGCGTGAAGTACTCACCACCACCATCACCGCACTTCAGCAAATCCGCACCTTGCTCGATACCGCGCGGCTTTCCGCGCGCGAAGCACGCTCAGCCGATCAAGCACTGGCCCGCGCCCGCCAGGCGGTGCAAGATCGCACCGGCGGGGAACAACAGGCAGCGCGCCAGCGGCTGAATGCCGCCAGCCGAGAGGCTGAGGCGAAAGGCGCCGCATCAAGCCGCGCCTTTGAAGCCTGGCAGCGCGCCGTAGTGGCGCTACTGCAACAGGGTAGCTAACCGCTTATTCCGGCTTCACGCCGGCGGCGCGCAGCACGGCGGCGCTGCGGGCAAATTCTTCCCGCACATACGCGCTGAACGCCGCAATGGTTGCATATTGCGGTTCAATCTCAATGCCCACATCCACCAGCCGCGGCTTGATGCGTTCCATCGCCGCGTTGAAGGTGACATTCAGCGATTCCACAATGCCGCGCGGCGTTTGCGCGGGTGCGAAGGCGCCAATCCAGGCGGCACCTGCCCAGGCCGGCAGGCCGGCTTCGGTGGCCGCTGGAATCTCCGGCAGGCTCGCCACGCGCTGAGACCCTGAAATGGCAATCGGCCGCACTGTGCCGGCGCGGATATGGGAAGTGGCAGAAGCGGTTGGGTCCACCGCCATATGCGCTTCGCCCGAAATCACCGCCGCCATGGCCGGGCCACCACCGCGATACTGCACCATTTGCATCTCAACGTTCGGCAGCGCGGCGCGGAAGACTTCCGATGTCAAATGATTGGCGCTGCCAATCCCGGCGGAAGCGAAATTGATCTTGCCTGAATTGGCGCGCAACCAGGTGATCAAGGATTGCATATCGGTGGCCGGGATCGCACGGTTGATCACCAGCACCTGCGGGATGCGGCCCAAATGCGCCACAGGCGCGAAATCCGCAATCGGGTCAAAGGGCATCCGCGCCACCAGGCTAGGTGCAATCACATGCGCGTTGGAATGGATCATGATGGTATAGCCATCCGGCGCAGCTTTTGCCGAGGCTTCAGAACCAATCAGCCCTGCCGCACCGCCGGCGCGATTTTCGATCACGATATTCTGGCCGAGCATTTGCGAAGCGGCATCGGCTGCCAGACGCGCCACCACATCAGTCGCCCCACCGGGCGCGAAGGGCACAATCACGCGCATCGGCCGATCCGGCCGCCAGGACCCCTGAGCGCGGGCGGATGCAATGGCAGGTGTGGCAAGCGCAAGCGCCAAAGCGGCGCGACGATTAAGCTGCATGATTTGGTGTCCTTCCCAGATTTAATTCTTCCCTGACCGCGGGCTTATACAGATTTTCCGCCCCGGCGCCATGGATCATCCGCTGGCCTCGGGTTATGCCTAAGGGCAAGGAAGGATCGCTACCATGAAAACCGCTGCCGAAGCCCTAATTGAATTCCTCGCCGCGCAGGGCATAGACCGCGCCTTTTGCGTGCCTGGAGAAAGCTATATCGCCCTGCTCGATGCGCTGCATGCCCATCCGCGCATGGATTTGGTGACCTGCCGCAGTGAAGGTGGCGCGGGCTTCATGGCGGTGGCCGATGGTAAAATGACCGGCAAGCCCGGCGTGGTGCTCGTGTCTCGCGGCCCGGGCGCCTGCAATGCCTCCATCGCTGTGCATACGGCGGAACAGGATGCGGTGCCGCTGATCCTGCTGATCGGGCAGGTGGAGAAGCGCGATCTGCGCCGCAATGCCTTCCAGGAAATTGACTATGCCCGCATGTTCGGCGGCATCGCGAAATGGGTGGGGGAAGCGACCAGCGCAGACCAGGTGCCAGAATTGATCGGGCGCGCCTATGCCATGGCGATGCAGGGTGTACCGGGGCCGGTGGTGCTCAGCCTGCCGGAAGATGTGCTGGCCGAACCCTGCGCCGCCCCCATCCCGCCGGCCACCATCGCAGCCCCCGCGCAGCCGGCGCCCGCTGATATCGCGCGGCTGGCCGCCATGCTGCGTGGTGCGGAGCGCCCGATCATCCTGGCGGGACACGCCATTGACACAGCTGGCGGGCGCGAAGCCCTGCTGGCCTTTGCGGAGGCTTGGCAGACCCCGGTTGCGGTTTCCTTCCGCCGGCAGGATTTGTTCCCGAATAATCATCCGCTTTATGCGGGCGATCTTGGCCTGCGTAACCCGGATGCGCAGCGCGCCGCTTTTGCCGATGCGGATTTGGTGGTGGCCCTTGGCACACGCCTGACCGATATCACCACCCAAGGTTGGACATGGCCCGCGCCGGGGCAAAGGCTTGCGCATATCTGCGCCGATCCGCGCTTCCTGGGTTGGCATTTCCCCGCGGAGCTTGCCGTGGCCGCCGATGCGCGTGCGGTTTTGGCGGCACTCGGCGCGGAAAAAGCTGGGGCACCCGCCTCGCGCGGAGCCTGGGCGAAAAAGCTGCACGATTTGCAAACCGCCGATTCTCAGGTTGCACCAACGACGCATAATGAT
Organism: Roseomonas sp.; assembly: GCA_044373565.1. Taxonomy (GTDB): domain Bacteria; phylum Pseudomonadota; class Alphaproteobacteria; order Acetobacterales; family Acetobacteraceae; genus Neoroseomonas. The sequence goes on along the minus strand of JBILPX010000065.1, from coordinate 1,040 downwards.
GGTGTTGCATTCGCCCGTATCGCCAAGCTGATCGGCGAAATCGCGGCACCCGATGCAATGATTGCGCTGGATGCCGGCACTTTCGGCGCGCCCTTCTATCGCAAGATCGCCTGGGTTTCACCGCGCCGCTTGCTCGCCCCCGTGGCCGGTTCCATGGGCTTTGGTGTGCCGGCGGGCGTGGCGGCCGCGCTCCGCCACCCGACACGGCAAGTGATTGCGCTGGTGGGTGATGGTGGCGCCTTCATGACCGGCGGAGAATTCGCAGTGGCGGTGGCGCGTGGCGTGCCGCTCAAGATGATCCTTTCGGATAACGGGTCTTACGCTTCCATCCGCATCCATCAGGAACGCGCCCATCCTGGCCGCGTGAGTGGTACCAGCCTGGAAAACCCGGATTTCGTCGCCTGGTGCGCGGCATTTCGTGTGCCGGTCACGCGCATTGAAACGGATGCGGATATGCCGAAGCTGGCCGAAGCGCTCGCAGCACCTGGGCCGGCCGCGATCCATGTACGCACATCCTTGCAGGCGGTACTACCGAAATAGGGGCGCTTGTCGCAAGGCAGGGGGCGGGATAGACCCATCCCCCATGTCGCATAACAGTTTCGGCCATCTTTTCCGCGTCACCACCTGGGGCGAAAGCCACGGGCCGGCGATTGGCTGCGTGGTGGATGGCGCGCCGCCGCGCATGACGCTTTCGGAAGCCGATATCCAGCCCTTCCTGGATCGGCGCCGGCCTGGCCAGTCCAAATTCGTGACGCAACGCCAGGAAGCGGACCAGGTGCGGATTCTGTCTGGCGTCTTTGAAGGCCAAACCACCGGCACGCCCATTTCGCTGCTGATCGAGAACACCGACCAGAGGTCCAAGGATTATGGGGAGATCAAGGATCGTTTCCGCCCCGGCCATGCCGATATTGCTTATGAATTGAAATACGGCATTCGCGATTATCGCGGCGGTGGGCGTTCCAGCGCGCGGGAAACCGCCATGCGTGTTGCTGCCGGCGCCATTGCGCGCAAGGTGCTGGGCGAAGGCGTGCGCATTCGTG
>JBILPX010000064.1:0-12003 GCA_044373565.1 Roseomonas sp. | reverse complement strand
CTCAAGCTATTCCTGAGCCAGATCCTGCGCGGGCATTGAATGCCCGCCATGCGCCAGATGCGGGGCAGGCGTCTTGCTTTATGGCAATGAAGGGGCAGAGTGCGCCGCAATGTACCTCAACAAGGCAATACAGGCATGAGCAATCCCGTCGCTACCGACCGTAGCGCCCCCTCGCTTGCGCTGATCCTGGGCGTGCTTGGCGTTGTCTATGGCGATATCGGCACGTCACCGCTTTACGCCATGCGCGCGGCCGCCAGCCATTTTGAAGATGGCGGTGTGGAGTCATGGGAGGTGCTGGGCCTGCTCAGCCTGATCATCTGGTCGCTGATCCTGACTGTTACAGTGAAATACGTCGCCTTCGTTCTACGCGCGGATAATCGCGGCGAAGGTGGTATCCTGGCGCTGATGGCGCTTGCGCAGCGTAGTGTGGAAAATGCGCGGCTGCGCTGGGCCTTGGCGCTGATTGGCATTGCCGGCGCCTGCTTGTTCTTTGGTGATGGCATCATCACCCCGGCAATTTCCGTGCTTTCGGCGGTGGAGGGGCTCAAGGTTGTCTCACCGCATTTGGAACAAGCGGTTTTGCCGATTTCGGTCGTGATCCTGGTGGCGCTTTTCCTGGTGCAATATCGCGGGACGGCGAAAATGGGGGCCGTGTTCGGGCCAATCTGTGCCGCTTGGTTCCTCGTGATCGGCCTGCTTGGGCTTTGGGAAGTGCTGCATAACCCTGGCGTATTGGCTGCCATTTCGCCGCATTGGGCCATCACTTTCTGCCTGCATTACAAGTTTGTGGCCTTCATTGCATTCGGTTCCGTGGTGCTGGCCGTGACAGGGGCTGAGGCGCTTTACGCCGATATGGGCCATTTTGGGCGCCGGCCCATTCGCTGGGCCTGGATGGTGATTGTGCTGCCGGCGCTGGTGCTGAATTATCTTGGCCAGGGCGCGCTTTTGCTGCGCGATCCGACGGCGCTGGAAAACCCCTTCTTCCTGCTGGCGCCGGAATGGTTCCGCCTGCCTTTGGTATTCCTGGCAACTGCTGCCACCATTATTGCAAGCCAGGCGATGATTTCGGGCGCCTATACCATTGCGCGGCAATGCGTGCAGCTTGGCTTCATGCCGCGGCTTGTGGTGCGCCACACCAGCGATACCGAAGAAGGCCAGATCTATATGCCGCAGGTGAATTTTGCCCTGCTGATCGGCGTGCTGATTCTGGTGGTGACGTTCCGTGACTCCGAACGTTTGGCGGCAGCCTATGGCATTGCGGTAACCGGCACGTTTGTGTGCACATCCTGCCTTGCCATGGTGGTGTTCCGGCGTAAATTCGGCTGGCCGCTGCTTGCTGTGCTTGGCGTTTTCCTGCCGCTGCTGGCGCTTGATTTGGCGTTCTTCCTATCCAACGTGCTGAAAATTCCCGAAGGCGGCTATGTGCCGCTGGTGCTTGGCGTTGTGCTGTTTGTAATGATGCTTACTTGGCATCGCGGGCGGGAATTGTTATTTGCCCGTATCCGTCAGGATGGCTTACCGCTTAAATCTTTCATTGCGCGCCTACCGCAATCGCGCACCGTGCGCGTGTCCGGCACGGCGGTATTCATGACCAGCCAGGCGGAATTCCTGCCCGGTGCGCTGCTGCATAACCTAAAGCACAACAAGGTTTTGCATGAACGCGTACTGTTCGTGACGGTCGCGAATGAGGATGTACCGCAGGTGGGTGCCGATCGGCGCCGCGCGGTTGAGGAATTGGCGCCCAATATCTACCGCATCGCGCTCCGCTACGGTTTTCAGGAAAGCCCCAATATCCCGCGTGAGCTTGAAGCGCTGGCGGAATTGGGCATTCCTTATGAGCCCATGCAGACCTCCTATTTCCTGGGGCGGGAGACGGTGGTGGCGGCGGCGGTGCCGAAAATGTCGCGCTGGCGGCAATGGCTTTTTGTGGTGCTCAGCCGCAATTCACTCCCGGCCACGGAATTCTTCCGTATTCCATCGGACCGTGTGGTAGAATTGGGAGTGAAGGTGGCGATCTGAAAGTTTTTTACGGTTTTCCAGGTGCCAAACTATCTCTTTGGCCTGGTTTGCAGAAAGGAGGTGCACATGGAAAGGATATTGGTGACACTCTCCATGGTGGCGGGGCCGGGCTTTCCGCTTGGCTGCCAGGATCACCGCTATGAGATCGAATTGGCGCTGGATGCCGCGGGACACGCCGATCCAGTAGCCTGGCAGGAGGACCCCACGCCCTGGCGCGCACGGCACTACGGCCTGGATGCGCCGCCCGAACAGGGTGATGTGCAATATGATGGCGATAATGGCTGGTTCATCCGCTTCAGCGGCAGCCTGGCTGAGCGCTTTGACGCGCCAGAGGCCCGTTTCGACCCCGGCACTAGCCCAATCCGCCCGGGCGAACATGTGACCATCACGGAAGTGGATGGTGGGGTATATGATTACAGGATTGTGGGTGTTGGGGCTTTGTCAGGAGCCTGAGGGCCATAGGCGCATTGAGGCGCCACTGATCACCTACGTGCCGCTGCGACTGAGTGGCCAGCCTGCCCGGCCTCAAGGCGAATCTTGGCGTTAAGTTCAAGTAAAATCCTGCATTTTCTGGCGCCATTCTGCGGCGGCCAGACTTTCCTCGATCGCCAGGATTTCGGTGGCGAGCGCGCCGCGCGGGTCGCGTTCCAGCCCTTCATCCACGCAGCGCTTCGCGAGCGCCATCGCGGCGGGCGGGGCCTTCAGAATGGTGGCGGTGACTTCCGCCAAGGCTTCCGCCAGCGCATCCGGCGCCACCACGCGCGCAACCAGCCCCGCTTCGCGTGCTTCCTCGGCGGCAAGTGCCCGGCCGGTGAACATCAAATCCTTGGCCAGTCTTTTGCCGATGATGCGCGGCAGGCGTTGCGTGGCCCCCACAGTGCCCCAAAGCGCTTCCGGTGTGCGGAAGGAAGCCGCCGGGGTCGCGATGATGAAATCGCAGGCCGCGGCGATTTCCACACCTGAACCAACAGCGGGGCCTGCCACAACGGCGATGGCCGGCATGGGCAGGCGTTCCAAAGCATCATAGGCGCTGAAGGACTTTAGACGGCGCGCGCGCACCGCGTCATCGCCCATGCCTTGGCGTTCCTTGAGGTCAGCCCCGGCGCAGAAAACCGGGCCAACCCCCTGCACCAGCACGCAGCGCGCGGCATCTTCGCGCGCGCGGCGCGTGGCGGCGATCAGCGCTTCGCACATGGCGATGTTGAGCGCATTGCGCGCATCCGGCCGGTTCAGCGTGATGCGCGCCAGGCCATCCTTGCAATCATACAAAACAGCGTCGGTCATATGGCGCCCTCCGCGCGGAGGGTTGCGATGCGTGCTGGCGTGTACTGCAACAAATCGCGCAGCACCGCTTCCGTATTTTCGCCCAGTAATGGCGGGCGTTGAATTTCCGGGTCCGCCAAACCTTCGAAGCGATAGGGCAAACGCAAAGCCGGAAAGGCGCCAAGCAGCGGATGGGTGAATTCGCCGACTGAACCGCGCGCCTGCACGTGTGGATCGGCGAAGGTTTCATCGATTGTCAGCACCGGGCCATTCGGCACATCCGCGGCATCCAAAAGCGTCACAGCCTGCGCACGCGTCAGCTTCTCCATGGCGGCTGTCAGCGCTGCCATCACACGCCCACGTTGCGCCACGCGTTCGGCATTGGCGCCCAAGGCCGCATCAGCGCCCAATTCATCCAAGCCAAGCGCACGGCATAGCGGCGCCCAATGCTGATCCGAACAGGTAATATGCAAGAACCGCCCATCGGCGCAGCGGAAGGAAGCGGTTGGCACGCGGCCTGGATGTTCCGTGCCAAGACGCGGCGGTACCTCGCCCAAAGCAAAGAAGCGCGCTGCGGCGGAGGTCAACAAAGCCACCTGCCCATCCAACATGGAAAAATCAATATAGGCGCCCTGCCCCGTTGCATCGCGCCCACGTAGTGCCGCCAACAAACCAATGGTGATCCAAAGCCCGGAGGTGAGGTCAGCGATTGGCAGCCCAGGCTTTACCGGCCCGCCGCCGCGTTCGCCGGTGAGTGCCATCAGCCCTGACATGGCCTGAAACACCGTGTCATAGCCCTTACGCTTGGCGTAAGGCCCAGTCTGACCGAAGCCAGTGCAGGACAGCATCACCAGACGCGGATTGATGGCGCGGAGCGATTCCCAATCCAACCCATAACGTTTCAAGGTGCCGGTCGGGAAATTCTCGACCACTGCATCGCAATGGCGGATCAAATCGCGCACCAGCGCCTGACCATCCTTGTGGCGCAGATTGACCGTGACGCTCTGCTTTCCGCGATTGCAGGCAAAGAAATAGGCGCTATCGCGCTGGCCATTCCGTTCGGCTACCGGTTCATAAGAACGGCTTTCATCGCCGCTGCCTGGCTGTTCCACCTTGATCACTTCCGCGCCCAATTCGGCGAGGATCATCGCCGAAAAAGGGCAGGCCAGAACGCGCGCCAAGTCGAGCACGCGCAGGCCCTGCAGCGGGGGAATGGTCATGGTTCAGCGCACATAACGCCAGCGGAAACGATCACCATTCGATTCAACACGCCCGACCGAAGGATTGGGGAAATGGATCGGCAAAATCTTGGTATCCGTATCGGCAACATTGGCCAGGAAGCGCGTGCGGCTATCGGCAGCCTCATTCGGGTCCCAGCAGAACATGGTGGACCAGGAAGGCCTGTGGATTTGCAGCGCGTGGTGCATCAGATCGCCCGTGATTACGGCATGCTGGCCGCGGCTTTTGATATGCACACAGCAATGGCAAGGCGTGTGGCCAGGTGTCGGTTCAATGGTGATGCAGTCATCCAGGCTGAAATCATCATCCACCAGCAGGGCTTGCCCCGCCGCCACAACGGGTTCGCAATTCATGGTGAAGACAGAACCACCACCGCCCGGGCGGGTTTCGCCGGCCTTGGTTGAAGCCTCCCACGCGGCATATTCGCGTTTGTGGAAAACATATTTGGCGCGCGGGAAGGTGGGCACCCAGCGGCCATCCCGCAGCACGGTATTCCAGCCGGAATGGTCAATATGCAGATGGGTACACATGACGTAATCAATATCGTCAAAGGAAAGCCCCTCCGCCTTCAGGCCATCAAGCCAGGGCTGCTTCGGGAAATCCATCGGCGCCGGATAGCCCTTGTCTTCACCCGTGCAGGTATCCACCAGAATCGTATGGCGCGGCGTGCGCACCACATAGGTTTGATAGGTGATCACCATCTTGCCGGAGGCAACATCATAGGTTTCCGGTTCCAGTTCCTTGAGCGTCGCTTCAATCTGATCCGCCGGCGCATCGGGGAACATCTGCCCCGGCGTGCGCCAGGGGCCATCGCGTTCGATGATGCTGGTGATGGTGACATCGCCAATGGTGAGTTTACGCATGGGTTTCCTGCCTGGTTGGATTATGGGCCAAGGCTAGAACAGGAAGCGGGGGTTTGGGAAATGCCCCCTGGTCAGCCGCGCTTCCCCCGCCCATCATGGCCATCAAAGCCAAAGGGGAAACATCACATGGCCGTTGTTGAAACCGAAACCCATGGGCAGGTGCTTGTGGTGCGCATGAACCGGCCCGAGCGGCTGAATGCGCTGAACCATGAAATGCGCCTGGAATTGGCGCGCATCTGGACCGCGTTTCGCACTGACGAAACCTTGGAAGTCGCGATCCTGACCGGCACCGGGCGCGGCTTTTGTGCCGGTGAGGATATGAAGGAGTCACTCGCCGACAAAAGCCCCGGCGGGCGGCAGATTAATGCTGAAAACCCCTTCAATGATGGCACGCTGGAAAAACCTGTGATCGCTGCCGTGAATGGCTTTGCCATGGGCGGCGGCTTCATGCTGGTGGAACGCACCGATCTGCGCGTTGCGGTGCATGAGGCGGTTTTTGAGGTATCGGAGGCCAAGCGCTGGCTGCTGGGTGGCTATAATCACGGGCATCTTGCGAACCTCGCCTATCCGGTCGCGATGGAAATGGCGCTTGGCTTTCGCTTCACCGCTGAACGCTTCCATCAACTTGGCTTCATCAACCGCCTGGTAGCGCCGGAAGCGCTGATGGCTACCGCGATGGAAATGGCGCATCATATGCTGACCCTGCCGCCTGCCGCGCGGGTCAATACCATCCATATGATGCGCTGGATGCGTCCCGCGCCAACGCCGGCGCAACAAGCCTTGGCCGCGAAGCTGCATAATCATGGCGACAAGTCCGACCTTCTGGAAAGCCGCGCTGCCTTCGCAGAAAAACGCGCGCCAAATTTCAAGGGCTGGAATGATCCGGCGGATCGCTACCGCATGCCGGATATTGAGCAGGACTAGTTTGGTCGTATTTTCCGAGTCGCCAAGTGATGCTCACTTGGCTTGAAAATACGCCTAGAGCGTGTTGCGTTCTCATGGGTTTACGCAACCCGCTCTATATCATTGTTTTTCGAGCATCTTCACGCGTCCAGATGATTCCATCTGGACGCGATCTGCTCTAACCTAAAAACTCCCGCACTTCCCGCGCCGCATCGGCCAAGCCCATGCGGCGCAGCAGCACGCCAGATGGCAGCCCGGCCAAAAGCCGCGATGGGCAGGACCGATCGAGCATCACGAAAACGCCCTTGTCATCGGCGCGGCGGATCAGGCGGCCAAAAGCCTGGCGCAGCCGATGGCGCGTGATGCGGTCATCATATTCCTTCGGCCTGCCTTCCGATAAATGCAGGCGGCGTTCGCGGTGCAGAATGCTCGGGCGCGGCCAGGGCACGCGGTCAAATACCAGCAAGCGTAAGGAACGTCCCGGCACATCCACGCCATCGCGCATGGCATCCGTGCCGAGCAGACATGAATTTTCCTCGGCCCGGAAAACATCCACCAAAGTCGCGTTATCCATCGCATCAATATGCTGCGCGTAAAGCGGCAATCCGGCTTCTTCCAGCGCAGGTGCGATGCGGCCATGCACATCGCGCAAGCGGCGAATGGCGGTGAAAAGCCCAAGCGCACCTCCGCCAGCCGCCAGGAACAATTCCCGCATCGCGCCCGCGATTTGCGCGGTGTTTTCGCGCGCCACATCAGTCACCACAATACAGCGCGTGCGCGCGGCGTAGTCAAAAGGTGAGGCAACTGCCGCGCGGATTGCGGGCAGCGGCAGATGCACGGCCCCGGTGCGGCCTTCCGCTTCGCGCCAGGCTGCTTCGGGGTCGTCTTCGTCAGCCTCGGCCGCATCACGCAAGGTCGCTGAGGTAATCAGCACACCATGCGCGGGGGCCGCGACCTGCAAGGCGAAGGGAATGGTCGGATCAAGCCAATGGCGATGCATGCCCGCATCCGAATCCTGCCCGCCGCGCCTTTCGATGGAAAGCCAATCCACCATATCGGGCCGGGCGCCGGGCGAGGGTTCTTCGCCACCAATCCGCGTCAGCATGGCGCGCCAAGCAGCCAGCGACATCAGCACGCGCCGTTCGAGCGAACCGCAAATCGCCTCAATCCGCAGCCGGTCATTGGCTTCTATCTCGGCGGCTTCATCTTCCATGCGTGCGAGCAGCTTTTCGCGCAAATGCCGCACAGGCGCTTCCAGGCGTTGCAGCGCGCGTTCAAGCGTGCTGGCAATTTCCGCCATATCCGGGTTCAGCGGAAAAAGATCACATTCCGCATCGTAAAGCCCGGCTTCTTCAGCGGCGGCGTTACGCGCGCGCACTTGCCGGCGCACGGCGCGCAAGAAGGCTTCGGCGGGATTGGTGGGCGCGCCCACCAAGTCAAGCGCACCTTCATCAGTCAACCGGCCAGACCAACCGCCAGCGGGCAAGGCGCGCGCCGCTTGCAAGGCGGCTTCCAAGGGCGCCTGCAATTCCGGCTTTTCGCCGACCAATTCCTCCAAGCGCCGCTTCAGCCCGCGCGCGCGGGAACGCCCGCCTTCCGCGCCCAATATCCAACGGCGGAGCTCCGCCATCTCAGCCCCGGTCAGATCAGCGGAAAAGGCGCTATCGGCGGCGTCGAACAGATGGTGGCCTTCATCAAACACCAGGCGCAAAGCGCGGCCATCCTCGCCACCACCGAGTGCGGCTTGGATCATCACCAGCGCGTGATTGGCAATCACAATCGAAGCGCCGCGCGCGCGGCGGATGGAATGTTCGACGAAGCATTTGCGGTAATGCGGGCAGGCGGCGTGGATGCATTCGCCGCGCCGATCAGCAAGCGGCATGATTGTGTTGGTGCCGAATAATTCCGAAAGCCAGCCTGGAAAATCGCCGCCCAGCAAATCGCCATCGCGCGTCGCTGCCGCCCAGCGCGCCACAAGGCCAAGCGCCACCCCCTGCCCCGGCATGGCGGAAAAGCCAAGCGCATCTTCAAGGTTCAATAGGCAAAGGTAATTTTCCCTCCCCTTGCGCAGCACTACGCGGCGGCGGCGTTCTTCGGGATCAGGGAAAAGCCGCGCGGTTTCTTGATCAATCTGGCGTTGCAGATTGCGGGTGAAGGTGGAAATCCACACCGGCGCGCCATTGCGTTCCGCCCAAAGACTGGCCGGCGCCACATAGCCGAGTGTCTTGCCCGTGCCTGTGCCGGCTTCGGCCAGCACCAAGGCAGGCGCGCCCTGATCTTCTCTAGGCGCAAAAGCAGCAGCAGCAGCGGATGCGTAATCCGCCTGTTGTGGGCGTTGTTCCGCCCCCTCACCCAATATCTGCGCGAGCCTTGCCCGCGCCTCATTCGGTTCAATCCCGAAGGAGGATGGCGGATTGGCGGGCGCCGCTTCTTCCCATTCTGGCAGGCGGCGCCAGACGCGCAGACCCTCCATGCCCGAACGGGCGGCGGGGGCACCGAGCGCGGCCAGCACGGAACGCGCCCAGGGCCAGCCGGCCTCACCCATGCGCGCGGCAAGGCTTGCAGCATCGCGGTTCAGTGGCGCGGCGCGATCATCGGCCAGACGGCGCAGCAATTCCGTCGCGATATCGGGCAATAACGCGACAGCCGCTTCATCATCGCGCGGCGCAGGCAGGCCAAGCGCCAGGGCAAGGCCGCGCGGTGTGGGCGCGCAGGATGCGGCGGGCAGCGCAAAGGCGAAAAGTTCCAGCAGGTCATGCGTCGGGCCAATGCCCGCGACGCCAAGCCGCCGCGCTGTCGCGGGCGCATGCACCAGCAACGGCGCGGCCTCGGCAAGCCTCGCGGCTGCGCTACGCGCCGGCAGGGTTTCGATGCTGCCATCAGTATCCAGCACCACGGCGCGCCCTTGCCCCGCCACCAAAGCGGGCACATCCGGCAAAAGCAAACGCGGTGCGACGGGCTTTTCAGCCATGCGATTCAGGCGATACTGACTGGCCGGGATGGGCGATGAGCACTGACCTAAATATCCTGGCGCGCCGATATGCGCCGCATTTGAAAGCCGGTCTTGCTTTGCTCGAAGCCCGCATTCTCATAGAATTTTAGGGTGGATGGCTGTTTTGACCCTGTCAGCAGCATGACCTTGTAGCAGCCAGCCTCCCAGGCCGCCGCCACGGCAGCGTGCAGGATGCGTGTTCCGTAACCTCGGCTTCGGTGAAGCGCGTCTGTCACAACATTTTCGATCAAGGCGTAAGGCTTTCCGCCGTTGGTGAGATTCGGAATGACGATCAAGGTACAGGAAGTAACGAGGTCATCACCCAGCAGACCAAGCAGAACCGCGCTGCCAGGAAGCTGATTGATTTCGCCCAGCCGGGAAGCCGCCAGGTCGCGCGAAATCGGTTCATCGGAAGGGTTAAGCTGCGGATAGAGCTTCAGCAGGCCCTCTAGATCAGAAGGCAACGCCGCGCGGATCGAAAACCCTTCCTGCTTGGAGCGGTTCACGTCCACAGGGTGACCCGCGCCTTAGGCGCGGGGCAGCCTTTCGGCGATTTGCACCGCATTCAGCGCGGCACCCTTCAACAACTGATCACCACACAGGAAGAAATCGAGCCCCCGGTCACCAAAGACCGGATTGGCGCGGATGCGCCCGACTTCCACATCATCCTGACCCGTCGCGGTCAGCGGCATGGGGTAAAGCCCCGCTTCAGGGTCATCCACCACCTTCACGCCCGCCGCCTTGCGTAGCACTTCGCGCGCCGCTTCCGGCGTGACAGGCCGTTCGGTTTCAATCGTCACCGCTTCAGCATGCACACGGAAGGTCGGGATACGCACCGCAGTGCAGGAAATTGGCAGATCGGGCATGCCCATGATCTTTCGGCTTTCCCAAACCACCTTCATTTCTTCCCGCGTATAGCCATTGGGCTGGAAGCTATCGATCTGCGGGATCACGTTGAAAGGCAGCGGGTAGCGGAACACCTCATGCCCGGCCTTCACCCCATCCACCAGCATGCGGCGGGTTTCGCGCTCCAGCTCCGCCATGCCTTCCGCCCCGGCGCCGGAGGCCGCCTGGTAGGTGGAAACAATCACGCGCTTCAGGCCGAAAGCCTGACGCAAAGGCTCCAGCGCCACTACCAGGATGGCCGTGGTGCAATTGGGGTTGGCGATCAGCTTAGCCTTGCCGATGGCGCCGGCATTCACTTCCGGTACCACCAACGGCACATCATCCTGCAAGCGAAAGGCGGAGGAATTATCCACCACATGCACGCCAGCAGCCACCATGGCCGGCGCATGGGCCTTGGCGAAATCGCCGGAGACCGCGAGCAGCGCCAGATCAAGGTCACGCATGGCGGCATCGCTGAAGGGCTCAATCTCGGCCTCACCCAGCGGGGTTTTGATCTTGGTGCCGGCGCTACGGGCAGAGGCAAACAGCCTGAGTGAGGTCATCGGGAAGGCCCGACGCCCCAGAACATCCACCAATTCGCGGCCCACCGCACCGGAGGCCCCAATCACGCCGACACGCATTGCAATTTTCCTGTGGTAAAGATTGGAAGCGGGCGGTTTAACGCAGAAAGCACAAAGATGGAACAGGCTGAAAGGGCCGGGCCTCGCCACCTGCGCGCGGCCTGCCTATAAGCAGCCCTTCCAACGCTTAAGGATAGTCACTGCCCATGTCCGCCGCCGCTGATCTTTCCGCCGTGAAGGCCTGGCCCTTTGAGGAGGCGCGCAAGGTCGCGACCCGCCTGGCCGCTTCCGGCAAGAAATCGGCGCTGTTTGAAACCGGCTATGGCCCTTCCGGCCTGCCGCATATCGGCACCTTCGGCGAAGTGGCGCGCACAAGCTGGATCCGCCATGCCTTCACGCAGCTTACGGGCCAGCCTTCGCGCCTGATCGCCTTCAGCGATGACATGGATGGGCTGCGCAAGGTGCCGGATAATGTGCCGAATAAGGAGATGCTGGCCGGGCATATCGGGCGGCCAGTCACGGCCATTCCTGATCCCTTCGGCACACATGAAAGCTTCGGGCACCATAATAACGCGCGGCTGCGCGCCTTTTTGGATGCTTTCGGCTTTGAGTACGAATTCGCATCGTCGTCCGATTACTACCGTTCCGGCAAGTTTGATGCGGCACTGCTGAGGATGGCGGAAAACCACGCCAAGGTGCTGGACGTGATCCTGCCGACACTCGGCCCCGATCGTCGCGCCACCTATTCGCCCTTCCTGCCCATTCACCCGAAAACCGGCGTGGTGATGCAGGTGCCCATGGAAGAAGTACGCCCGGATCAGGACATGCTGGTCTGGCGTGATCCCGAAAGTGGGGAGCGTTTCGGCACGCGCATCACGGGCGGGCATTGCAAGGCGCAATGGAAGGCGGATTGGGCGTTGCGCTGGTATGCGCTTGGCGTGGATTATGAAATGTCGGGCAAGGATTTGATTGATAGCGTCCGGCTGTCTTCCGCGATTTGCCGCGTGCTGGGTGGCGCACCGCCTGAGGGCTTCACCTACGAACATTTCCTTGATGAGCAGGGGCAGAAGATTTCCAAATCCAAGGGCAATGGCCTGACGATTGAGGAATGGCTGCGCTATGCGCCGCCGGAAAGCCTTTCACTTTTCATGTTTAACCAGCCGCAGCGTGCGAAACGGCTTTACTTCGACCAAATCCCGCGCGCCGTGGATGAATATCTGCAACACCGCACCAGGCTCCGCACCACGCCAGATGCCGC
>JBILPX010000328.1:0-3692 GCA_044373565.1 Roseomonas sp. | reverse complement strand
TTGGAAACCGAACCACCAATCGTGCCGCGATTGCGCACCTGCACATCACCAATATGCGAGGCCATGTAGGCTAGGGCTGGAATGGCGGCCTTCACTTCCGCGCTATTAGCGACTTCCACATGCCGTGTCAGCGCGCCGATGATGATGGCATTGCCTTCGCGGCGAATGCCCTTCATTTCCGCAATACCGGAAAGATCCACCAGCGCTGATGGCTTGTTCAGCCGGTGCTTCAGCGCCGGGATGAGCGTATGCCCGCCAGAGACCGCCTTGGCATCCGGATCAGCCAGCAGCTTCGCGGCTTCGGCCAGGCTTGAGGGCTTGTGATAAGCGAAATCATACATGGCTATGGTCCTTTATTCTGCCGCCGCGCGGCGGCCGCTATTGATGATCTGCCAGAGTTTTGCCGGGGTCGCCGGCATTTCGACATGCGTCACGCCATAATCGGAAAGCGCATCCACCACCGCATTGATCACGGCGGGCGGGGACCCAATCGCCCCCACTTCGCCGCAGCCCTTCACCCCAAGGGGGTTATGGGTGCAAAGCGTGGTGTGGGTCGCAACCGAAACGGATGGCAAATCATCCGCCCTTGGCATGGTGTAATCCATCATGGAACCAGACAGCAGCTGGCCATCCGAATCATAGACGCAGGCTTCAAGCAATGCCTGCCCAATCCCCTGCGCGACACCGCCTTGCACCTGGCCTTCCACGATCATGGGGTTGATCACGCGGCCCACATCATCCACGGCGGTGAAACTAATTACGGAGGTGATTCCAGTTTCGGGATCAATCTCCACTTCCGCGATATGGCAGCCACCCGGATAGGTGAAATTCTTCGGGTCATAGAAAGCAGTTTCTTCCAGGCCCGGTTCCAATTCATCGATCGGATAATTATGCGGCACATAGGCCGCAACGCTGATATCCACCAGCGCCTTGGTCTTGTCCGTGCCCGCCACGCGGAAAGTGCCGCGATCGAATTCGATGTCGTCCACCGAGGCTTCCATCAGATGCGCCGCGATGCGCTTGCCCTTGGTGATGATCTTATCCATCGCCTTCATCATGGCGCTGCCGCCAACGGCGAGGCTCCGCGAACCATAGGTCCCCATGCCGAAGGGCACCTTGGCGGTATCGCCGTGCACGATATCAACCTGCGCCACTGGCACGCCGAGCTTTTCAGCAACCAGCTGCGCGAAGGTGGTTTCATGGCCCTGGCCGTGGCTATGTGAACCGGTCAACACCGTCACGCTGCCGGTTGGGTGCACGCGGATGGTGCCCACTTCATAAAGCCCCGCGCGGGCGCCAAGGCTGCCGACCACGGCGGAAGGCGCAATACCACAGGCTTCCACATAGGTGGAACAGCCAATACCGCGCAGCTTGCCACGCTTTGCAGCTTCCGCGCGACGTGCCGGGAAGCCGGCCCAATCCGAAGAAGCCAAAGCCTGTTCCAGGGTCGCGTGATAATTGCCGCTGTCATATTGCAGCGCAACCGGCGTCTGATACGGGAATTGATCAGGCTGGATGAAGTTACGCCGACGGAGTTCCACCCTATCAATGCCGGTTTGCTTGGCCGCCACATCCATCAGGCGTTCCAGCAGGAAGGTCGCTTCCGGGCGGCCCGCACCGCGATAGGCATCCACCGGCACGGTATTGGTGAAAACGGCCTTCACTTCGCAATAGATCACGGGCGTGGTGTACACGCCGGACAGCAGCGTGGCGTAAAGATAGGTCGGTACACAAGGTGCAAAGGTTGAGAGATAGGCACCCATATTGGCCTGGGTTGCAACGCGCAGGCCCAGGATCTTGCCATTTGCGTCCAGCGCCAATTCCGTGTGGCTGACATGGTCGCGCCCATGGGCATCCGACATGAAACTTTCGGTACGATCCGCAGTCCAGCGCACCGGGCGACCAAGCTTTCCAGCGGACCAGGTGACGATGGCTTCTTCCGCATAGTGATAAATCTTGCTGCCAAACCCACCGCCGACATCGGGTGCAATCACGCGCAGCTTCGATTCCGGCAAATGCAGCACATGCGCGCCCATCAGCAGGCGAATGACATGCGGGTTCTGGCTGGTGGTGGTGAGCGTGTAATCGCCCGAGCTGCGATCAAATTCGCCAACAGCAGAACGGGGTTCCATGGCATTCGGGATCAGGCGGTTATTCACCAGGTCGAACTTGACCACATGCGCCGCACCAGCGAAGGCGGCATCCACCAACGCCTTGTCGCCGATATGCCAATCATAGCAGAGATTGCCAGCGACACCGTCATGAATGGCGGCGGCACCGGGCTTTAACGCCGCAGCCATGGTGGCAGCAGCGGGCAGCACTTCATAATCAACAATGATGGCTTCAGCAGCATCGCGCGCCTGCTGGCGTGTGGCGGCGATGGCAACCGCCACCTGGTCACCCACATGGCGCACCTTTTCCTGCGCGAGCACGGGATGCGGCGGTTCGGCCATTGGCGAACCATCCTTATTGTGGATCTGCCAGCCGCAAGGCAGGCCGCCCACTCCATCCTTCGCCATATCGGCGCCGGTATAGATTTTCACCACACCGGGCATGGAAGCCGCAGCGGCGCTATCTATCGATTTGATGCGGGCATGGGCATACGGGCTGCGCAGGATCCAGGCATGCAACTGGCCTGGCTTATCCGCATCATCCGTGTAAGCGCCACGACCCTGAAGGAAGCGGAAATCTTCCTTGCGGCGGACGCTGGCGCCGATGCCCTCAAACGGTGTTACCACGTTCATTTTCATCGCCTCCCATTAGGTTGATTATTTTTTGCCGCCTTTGGCAACCACGAAGGCGGAGCAGCGCCTGATCCGCGAAGGTGGAATCACCGGAGCGGTGAATCAGTCGCTCAAAGCAAGAGATAGCGGGATACGTAATACGGATCACGCTATACCCCTGCCCTTTTAGTCAGCGGCGCGCGCCATTTCCTGGCGCTTGCCCTGCATCACTTCTGCCGCGGCTGCGATTGCCTTGACGATATTGTGATAGCCGGTGCAGCGGCACAAATTGCCTTCAAGCCCTTCGCGGATTTGCTGTTCCGTGATGCCGTTCGGGTGTTTGTTCACTAGGTCAATCGCGCTCATGACCATGCCTGGCGTGCAGAAGCCGCATTGCAGGGCATGGTATTCGCGGAAGGCTTCCTGCATCACATGCAGCGTCCCATCGGCGGCGGCGAGACCTTCAATGGTGCTTACATTGGCGCCCTGGCACATCACGGCGAGCGTCGTGCAGGATTTCACGCTTTCGCCATTCACATGCACCACGCAGGCGCCGCATTGGCTGGTATCGCAGCCGACATGCGTCCCGGTCATGCGGAATTTTTCGCGCAGCAATTCCACCAGAAGCGTACGACCTTCAACTTCGGCCGTATGGGTTTGACCATTCACGGTCATTGTCACCTGCGGCATAGCGCGTCTCCCAATCATGTTCTGCCCAGACTTGTGCGCCTGGGGCGTTTCAACCTGAAGCCTCACCCCTAAGATGGGGTTTCGTCAAGCTTTTCAATGTGAAATCTTGCCCGCAGAAAGCACCCTGCGGCAAGCCAGCGCCTTCCTGTTTAGTGCTTGGCGACCAGCGCCGCGCCCTTGGCCCCGGCCAGCGGGTTTTCTGCCGCCGGGCGGTCATGCAAATGGCAGGCGGACCAGTGGCCGGGCTCCGTCTGGCGAAGCGCCGGTTCATCCTGCCGG